>RZYD01000328.1 GCA_009930445.1 Bacteroidia bacterium
TGCGTTATAGCTTTTTTCAGCGCCTGCGGTTTGTGGGCGGAGTGCGGTATGAACGTACTGATTTTCAGGTAGGAGAGGGCGACTCTACCGGCATTCACACCCATGACTTTCTCCCTTCACTCAACCTTTCCTTTGCCCTGAGGGAAGATATGAACCTCCGGGCCAGTTACACCCATACACTGGCTCGCCCCAATATGCGCGAAGCCGCTCCTTTTGCCAGTTTCGACTTTATCGGCGGAATAATTATGAACGGAAATCCGGATTTAAAGCGCACCCTGATCCGGAATATCGACCTGCGTTGGGAGTATTTCCCCAAGCCTGGTGAAGTTGTGGCCATTAGTGGCTATTATAAGAAGTTTATCGATCCGATTATTCGTCAGAATATTGTCGGGTTAGGTAACCCGCAAATCAAGTATAATAATGTCGACCAGGCGCTGGTATATGGTGTGGAATTTGAATTTAGAAAAGGGTTTGGATGGATTACCCCGGCATTCGAATCGTTTAAATTTGGTATGAACTTTAGCTATATCTATTCTGAAGTCGATATTCCTGCCGTGGAGTACGCGATTATTTCGTCACGTAATCCGGAATTTAATGAACCCCTCCGGCCGTTTCAGGGACAGTCGCCATGGCTTATCAATGCCAACCTCTATTATAATGGCAAAACCAATGGTCTGGATGCCTCGCTGGCCTATAATTACTTTGCTCCACGTTTAACGGAAGTTTCGGAAAATGGTACCCCCGATATCTATGAATCTACCCGGGGAATGCTTAATTTTGTTATTAAGAAACAGTGGGGAATGCACTTTTCTGCTTCCTTTACTTTGAAAAATATTTTAGATACTCCGTATATGAAGACCTATACCTACAAAGGGGAAATCTATTACTCCAGTTATTATTTGTCGGGACGTTCGTACGCTTTAACTTTAGCGTATCACATTCATTAAGCAATACCACCGGATGGACTTGAAATGCGCCTTAAGCCTGGCAACGTATAGGAGCAAGGGAATCATTTTCAGCCCGGAGCAACATTTATAAAATGCGTTACACTATGAAAAAAACAATAGGCTTTGTGCTACTTCTTTTCCTTGCGATGAACGTGTTTTCGCAGGAGATCGGAATCGTTAACGGAAAATATTATAAGGCGGATATGCTTTACACCGGCGTACACCAGGAATTTTATGACACTGGGGAGTTGCTGTCGTCTATCCCTATTGTCAATGGGGATATCGACGGCATTCAGGAAATTTTTTACCCGGATGGAACCCAAAAAGAACGCCGGTCCTATGCCGAAGGTTTAAAAAATGGCACCTGGATGAAATGGAATGCGGCAGGAGTAAAAGTGGCAGAAGCCAATTATCGCCTCGATTTAAAGCATGGGGAGTGGAAAATATGGGACGATCGTGGTACACTGCGTTACCTGATGGTTTACCGCAATGGCCGAAAAACCGATACCTGGATCATGTACAATGAAAATGGAGAGGAGACCGGACGAAAAAAATATTAATTCTTTCCCTAAATAATAAACAGGCACTAAGCGTTCGGTTTCCGGGGGATTGACGATGCTGATTCGTTTTCCTGCCCCTATGGTTTTGGCGGTATAATTTCCATAAAAAACTATATTTGCAAAAAATTATATTATGCATCACGAACGGAGTGAACAGGAACGCGTCAGAAGAGAATCGCTGCAGGCCTTGATAGATTTGGGAATAAATCCTTATCCCGCAGCTACCTATAGAATTACAAATTATTCGGATGAAATAAAGCAGCAGTTTCCTGAAAATGAAACCCTTTTTCAGGAAGTAAGCCTTGCCGGCCGCATCATGAGCCGCCGAATTATGGGCGCCGCCTCCTTTGCCGAAATTCAGGACAGCAAGGGAAGGATACAACTCTATTTTCGCCGCGATGACCTTTGTCCCGACGACGATAAAACGCTTTACAATGTGGTGTTTAAGCGGCATCTCGATATTGGTGATATTATTGGTGTACAAGGGTTTGCTTTTATCACAAAGATGGGTGAAGTAACTATCCATGTGAAGGAGCTAACACTGCTATCGAAATCCCTCAAGCCTCTGCCCATTGTGAAAGAGAAGGAAGATCAGGTTTTTGATGCTTTTACCGATCCTGACCAGCGGTATCGTCAGCGGTATATCGATTTGATTGTAAACCCGGAGGTGCGCGAAACCTTTGTAAAGCGAACGCGGCTGGTGAACAGCATGCGTTCCTTTTTAACGGAACGTGACTACCTCGAAGTGGAGACGCCCATTTTGCAGCCCCTTTACGGAGGTGCTGCCGCGCGGCCATTTAAAACCCACCACAATACCCTCGATATGACCCTTTACCTGCGCATTGCCAACGAGCTTTATCTGAAGCGTTTGATTGTTGGCGGGTACGATGGGGTTTTTGAATTCTCCAAAGATTTCCGAAACGAAGGGATGTCGCGTTTTCATAATCCGGAGTTCACCCAGATGGAGTTGTACGTGGCCTATAAGGACTATGAATGGATGATGAACCTTGTGGAAGCGATGGTGGAACGAATCGCGCTGGATCTTCATGGCACTACCGAGGTTCAGGTTGGGGGAAATCTTATTAACTTCCGGCGTCCCTGGAAACGGTACACCATGTTTGAAGTAATTGCCCACTACACCGGAATTGATATTCGTGCGATGGACGAAGCGGAGTTGGCCGATACGGCAAAGCAGGTCGGGGTAGCCGTAGATTCGAGTATGGGGAAAGGCAAGCTCATCGACGAGATTTTTGGTGAGACCTGCGAGGCTCAGCTGATACAGCCGACATTTATAACCGACTACCCGGTGGAGATGTCGCCCTTAGCCAAGAAGCACCGCCAACACGAGGGGTTAGTGGAGCGGTTTGAGGCGATATGCAACGGGAAAGAGATATGCAATGCTTTTTCGGAGTTAAATGATCCGATCGACCAGCGTATGCGGTTTGAGGAGCAACTCGAGCTGGGGCGACGGGGCGACGACGAGTCGATGGTTTTAGACGAGGATTTTCTGAAAGCCCTGGAGATCGGGATGCCACCGACGGCGGGATTAGGGATAGGAATCGATCGTTTATCGATGATCATGACCAATTCGCCGTCGATACAGGATGTACTGTTTTTTCCCCAGATGCGGCCGGAGAAGCAGACAGACAGCGAGCCCCG
>RZYD01000329.1 GCA_009930445.1 Bacteroidia bacterium
AACCGAAACAGCGCCTTCCTTGTCCATCAGCCATTGTATATTCGTCTCATTTTCCAGGGCATTAAAAGTGCAGGTGGAATAGATCAAATATCCACCGGGCTTTATTGCCGGCCAAATATCCGATACAATCCTTTTCTGACGTTCAGCACAAAGGGCAACATTTTGTAACGACCATTCCTGGGTAGCTCCGGGATTCTTCCGGAACAACCCCTCACCACTGCATGGAGCATCAACCACGACCACATCAAAAAAACCCGGTGTCCGTTTTCCGAAATCTGCAGGGTCATTTCCGGTGACGAGGATATTAGGATAACCCCATTTACGAAGGTTCTCCAACAGCACCGATGTACGTGAACGGATCACTTCATTTGCAACAAGGAGGCCATGCCCATCGAGCAATGTGGCCAGATGGGTTGCTTTTCCACCGGGAGCACCGCACAAATCAAGCACGCGTGGATGTGAAGTTTCCAATTCCAGTGCCTGAAAAGCCTGTGCAAGAAACATCGAACTGGCCTCCTGCACATAAAAAACGCCGCTGTGCCACAACGGATCACAGGCAAACTCAGGCCTCGAATCAAGATAATACCCGTTCACATCCCATGGTACCGGCTCATTCGGAAGACGCTCCGGCCATTTTAATGTGTTAATCCGAATGGAAACGGGAACAGGGTCGCGAAAACAATCAGAATAGGAAGAATATTCTACTTCCCCATGCCGGGCAATAAAAGCGTCAATAAACGGAACAGGTAGCTGCATAAAAACAATTTGCGGTAAAACTAACCATTCCTAACGATATCCGAAAAAAAAGTACCGCAATTCAGGCTTTCTCCACTTTTACGGCTGACAATTTAAAAGGTGCAATTTTAGAATACGGATCCAGCTCATCACGGGTAAGGGCATTAACCGGAGATTCACTAAAATGCCAGGGCATGAAGAGTTCATGCGCAAGCACTTCGTCAGAAACCCTCAATTTTGAAAACAATGTTCCCCGTACATTCGACACTTTTACCCTTTCTCCGGTGCTAAAACCATATTTTGCAGCGTCCAGCGGATTCATCAGCACATAGGATGCATTTTCAAAAGCATTCAACGCCTTAACTTTCCGTGACATCGTAGAAGAATGGTACTGATACAAAATGCGACCCGAATTTAGAAGAAATGGGTAATTTTCAGAAACATGCTCATTCTGAACAACATAATCGACCGGATGCAAAATTGCCTTTCCTGAAGGGGTATTAAACTTTTCCAAAAACAGGGTACGTGTACCCGGGTGATCCTTGTCGGGGCATGGCCACTGAATTCCTTCCAGTGCAATCCGATCGTAAGAAATTCCTGCCATCATGGGCGTTACCCGGGTTAATTCATCAAAAATGGCTTCCGGATCGCTGTAGGTACCAATGGATACGCCCATGGCCTGTGCAACAGCTAAAATAATCTGCCAATCGGCACGGGCCTCACCGGGTAGTTCCAGCGCTTTTCTTACCCGCAAGACACGCCTGTCGCTATTCACAAAAGTACCCTCTTTTTCGGCCCATACCGAAGCAGGTAAAATAACATTTGCATAGGCGGTTGTTTCTGTTGGAAAAATATCCTGTACAACGAGGAAATCGATATTTTCCAGCGCCTCCCGGGTATGATTCTGATTTGGATCAGTAACCACCGGATTCTCGCCCATTATATACATCCCTTTCACTGAACCCCGATGCACCGCCTGCATAATTTCCACGGTAGTCAATCCGGGTTTTCCCGGTAACGCGTCTGGGGAGACGTTCCACACCTCAGCAACATACTTACGATTCCCGGTGCGGGTAACCGGTATATACCCCGGATAGTTGACAGGCGAAACCCCAACATCCGTTGCGCCCTGAACATTGTTCTGGCCGCGGGGCGGATTAATCCCGGCACGTTCTTTTCCTATCTGACCTGTTATCAAACACATATTTAACAGGCTAAAAACATTATGTGTTCCGGTTACCTGCTGGCTCATCCCCATGCCGGTAGCCACCATGGAAGCAGAAGAGGAGGCGAAGAGTATCGCGGCAGAAATCAGCTTTTCGGCGGGAACGCCTGTTATTGCAGCCACTTTTTCAGGAGGATACGCCATAACCAAAGCCTTAAGCGACTGAAACGCCTGCATTCCTCCCTCAACCCGGGTTCGGATAAAAGTTTCATCCACCAGATTTCGCGAGATAATCACATACATCAATCCATTGATCAACGCCACATCGGTTCCGGATTTTGGCTGCAGCCAGATATCCGCATAGCGCACCAAAGGAGTCCACTTAGGATCCACAACAATAATTTTCATTCCTTTTGCCTTACCCCGCTTTACATAGGTAGCGGTTACCGGATGGGTTTCGATAAGATTGTTTCCCGCAACAAAAAGGCAATCTGTAGTTTCAAAATCTTCAATGGAATTACTCCCTGCTCCATCGCCAATCGCTTTAAGCATAGCGGTAACCGTAGAAGCATGACACAGACGGGTACAATAATCAATATTGTTAGTCCCTATAACGATACGGAAGAACTTCTGAAAAAGATAATTATCCTCATTGGTACATTTGGCTGAAGCATATCCGGCAAGGGCATCAGCGCCATAGGTTTCGCGGATTGATGTAAATTTTTCAGCAATCAGGGAAAGTGCCTCTTCCCAGGAAGCCTCCCGAAATACGCCATGCTCCCGGATCAACGGAGTGGTAAGGCGACTGGCATCGTGTACAAAATCATAGCCAAATCGTCCTTTAATGCATAATCGTCCATCATTCGGACTCACTCCTTCCTTTCCTGTAATTCGCACAATCTTACCCTCCTGAATCCAGAGTTCCATTTGACAGCCTACTCCACAATAAGGACAAGTGGTAGTAACCTTGCGCTCAATTTTTTCTAAGTGGAAAATTTCCCGGTTAGGTTTTTCCACCAATGCCGCAGTGGGACAAAGCTGGATGCACTCCCCGCACCCGTCACACTCCGAACTCCCCCAATGGTTAAAACCAGCGATAATATAGGAATCCAGACCCCGTTCTGTAAAGGAAAGTACATTTTTCCCCTGCACTTCATCACAGGCCTTTATGCACCGAAAACAACGGATACATTTAGAGGCATCGTAGACCAACACCGGCGATGAGGCATCAACATGAAAATTTGCTTTTCCCCTAAC
>RZYD01000330.1 GCA_009930445.1 Bacteroidia bacterium
TGGATTCTACTTATTATGAATCAGGTTTTTCCCTTAATATTCCTTTTATGGGTCGAAAACCTGCATTTCAGGCTATTGAAGTTCTTTACGATAGTATGATTGCCCTTACTGCCTTGCAGAAGAAAAACATGAGTATGCTATATACCCATGATTTCTATTCCACGGAACAGATAAGTGATGTGAACCGCCGCCTTGACCGTCTGACCATTCATTTTCTTAAGCTGGATAGAATCGATGCATTTGAAAATGAATATGTAAAACCAAATTATCCTTACATACGGTTGGATATGGCAAAGATTGAATCGCTGAAAAATTATAACTATATTTCCAGGTTGACTATCGGATTATCTATAATTCTGGTAATACTTAGTGTTTATAGTATCGCAAGCTTCCTGTCGAACGTATTTGAAAATCATCTTAATAAAATTAAAATGAATATCGGCACCCTGATGGCGTTCGGAACCGGCGGGTTGAAACTAATCTACCGGCGTCTGATGATGGTGTATCTCTTTATTCCTTTGCTATTCTCACTGTTAGTTGCTACAATACTCGGTTATGTCGGGCTTATCCGGCTTATTATGATGCTTTTCATTAAAAATTTGGATAAAGGACTTTTCTTTAACCTTTGGTCGTGGGGAACTCCGCCGAATTCCATGCCATTGGTTATTACCCTGATTGCAATTATTTCCATTGTTTATTTTACTCTTCGCCGGTATCGGAAAATAATTACCCGACTCTTATCAAAAACTCCGGGTGATCTGATTTTTGGCCGCGATTAATTGTATTATTCTACTTACAAGGCAACCTCTTTTCCGGGTTGCCTTGTTGGCTGTTTTTCTGTGTCCTTTTGGTATTTTTGTTTTATGCCAATGAAAAATTATGTCTTTGTCCTGTTTTGCCTCGCAATGGTGATGGCTTTTTCCTGTAAAAGCCTCACTTCGGCCCCCACACTTCCCCTCGATTCGCCTACGCAACTCCGGGTTTCGTTGAACGATTATTATGCTTCCCGACCCGCTGCTTATCTTTCGGAGTTCCTTTCGGCCTCCCTGAATCGCGAAACGCTTTTTAATACTTACTTTGATGACCGGGCAGATTCAGCCTTTTTTGCCCCTTTTCTCGACTCCCTGCATTTAAAATATCCGGTGGAATGGGAGTTTGTTGACCACCTCGTACGCTTCGTACAGGAATCCTTTTCCTATGAAGATAATAATCCCGGTGAAGTGATAAAATATCCCTATCAAACTTTTGTTTCCCGCACTGGGATCTGTTCCGACCGTTCAGTGCTGTTGGGCAAATTATTGGTTTATGCTGGTTATTCTGTGGCCTTTTTTGCTTTCGAAAAGGCTGAACATGTCGCCTTGGGACTAAAAGTTCCGCAAGGGTACGGTAGCTATAATTCGCCCTGGATTTATATCGAAACGACTAACATCCGGCCGCTGGGCGATATCCCCCACGATTCTTTTGGCCCCGACGCGTTGACAACACCCGAAATCATCCCGGTTCACCGCAACGGGAATCGCGCTTTTACCTCAGTACACTTTCTGATTAATTATTATTCAGAAGCCTCCCGACTTTATGGTGACGATTATCTTTTCCTCGACCAGCAAAGCCGCTACTTGTCAAAACGGATTCACGATTTGCGGAAGGTGGCCGATAGCCTGCAACGCAATGTACAATCACTCCATTCCCGCTATCAGGCGTTTCAGCAAGACCTTGCCACCCGTCATCAATTGATGCAACAGGCCGGTTGTCAGGGTGTCGTTTCCGACGATTCAACCTATGCCGTTTGTGCGGAACGGGTGGAAAAATACAATGCTCTGGTGGAACAGTCTAATGCCTTGTCGTTGCACATTGCTAACGAAACCGGCATGATTAACCTGCTGGTGGAAGAGATGAATAATCTGGTGGAAACTTTTAACCGACGGATTATCAGAAAGGAATAACCCAGTGAACGGACCGTTTTTTTCATTCAACAAACCCGATAGGTACTTTTTTTTATTTATTGTCTGTAGGGAGTCATTTTGTGAAAGAGGTCGTAAATAACAATTCCGGCACAAACAGCAATATTTAAGGAGTGTTTTGTCCCATACTGCGCCAATTCAATACATCCATCACATTGTTGAACTACTTCTGATGCGACGCCGTTTACTTCATTTCCAAAAATAATGGCGATTTTATCGTCTCTTTGTACGTTAAAATCCTTCAAATCAATACTTTCATCAGCCTGTTCGATGGCATAGAGCGTGTAGCCTTCGTTTCGAAGTTTTGTAAGGCAGGCTGCGGTATCGCTGTAGTATTCCCAAACTACTGAATCGGTTGCGCCCAGCGCTGTTTTTTGGATTTCGCGGTGGGGAGGCGTGCCGGTAAATCCACACAGGCAAAGTTTTTCCACTAAAAAAGCATCACTTGTGCGAAACACCGACCCTGTATTGTTCTGGCTGCGGATATTATCGAGCACCACTACTAGCGGCATTTTGGTTGTGCTTTTGTATTCCTTCAGCGACGGCCGTTGCAGCTCTTCATTTTGTAGTTTTCTCATACCTGTAATTGTTACAACAAAGGTAAAGCGATTCGTCTAAATCGCAAATCGAATGACATTCCTCCCCGCTATTCGTCATCAATGAATCTATTTTGGCTTGTTCTTATCTTGCATTTCATTTTGTATATTTGTGGCTAGGGAGATGACCGGTAAAATGGTTGTTATTCGACGAAGAGACCTGGAAAATGAATAGCCTTCGTTTGCGCCGGCCGGTGTCGGTGCAGGGGAGGATGATTTGAATAGTAGAATCCGGCAGTTAGCAGGAAGAAAGAAGTAGTATGGCAAAAACTGAAAAAAAAGGGAGCGCCGATACGCCATTAATGAAGCAGTATAATAAAGTAAAGGCGAAATATCCTGATGCTTTGTTGTTATTCCGGGTGGGTGATTTTTATGAGACATTTGGAAGCGATGCCATAAAAACCAGCGCTATTTTGGGTATTGTGCTTACAAAACGTTCAAATGGGGCGGCCGCTGATATGGAACTTGCCGGATTTCCCCACCATGCACTGGATACTTATCTGCCGAAACTTGTGAAAGCCGGGCAAAAGGTGGCCATTTGCGATCAGCTGGAAGATCCTAAACTGACCAAAACTATCGTCAAACGCGGGGTAACGGAGC
>RZYD01000331.1 GCA_009930445.1 Bacteroidia bacterium
TTTTGCTTTTAATGCCTCATCCAAAAGCGCTGCCAGTATCCGTTGTTTTTCTGATTCTTTCTTTTCGATGGTTAGTTGTTTTGCCCGCTTCATTCCGCCTATGTAATACCGTTGAAACCAGGGGAGTACTGCAATAAAACCTTGTATTGGATTATAATTTAGTGCAACATAAAAATAGACAGATAAAAAGAATGTATTGATTATGAATGAATTAGTGGCTTCTATATACTCTTTATTATAAATTTGCCCCAATCCCGGTACAATCAGGCTTAGCCACATTGCTTTCTGTGGGTTCATGGCTAAGTTTTTTTCAGCATTTTTCATTGCCTGTAATACAATGGAGGTGTCCTGCTCATTAAAATAACAGACAAAATTATTTGTTGCCTCTTTTATTTGATCGGTTTGGAAGGCTACTATGCCGCGGTAAAATGCCATTTCTTTTTCATCATAAACAGGAAGCGCATAGCGCATATTGGTCAATTGCAGGTGGGCGGTCATGAATTCTCTTTCCAGTATATAACTATGTACAATATCAAAGCGGATATTTGCTTTTTTTAGCGTATCATGCGTATGATGAAATGCAATATTGTAGTAATAACGTGCTTTGTCGTAATAACCGGCCTTGCGTAGCGCATGTCCTGTTTCTCTGGCAATGGAGTCGGTCAGTTCGGGATGAAAATAGAGCACCCGTCGGTAGGCATCAACAGCTTCCAGATGCCGGTTAAGTTTTGTTAAGCTCCGGGCATAGTGTAAAGTTTCCGAGGAACTTTGCGCCTGACTTGCCATACCCACCAAAAGACACACACTAGTCAGGAAGCAGAAGAATTTGTTCTGCATGATGATATATTTCATGGTTAATGGTATAATTATATTGATGGGCTGCTTTTATACTGCCATAAATATTACCGCTGTAAAACGCCAGAGCAAGGCTACTGTTAATCCAGCCATATACGCTGGAGACACCTTTTTTTGTAAAGCCGGAATATGCCTGCCATCCGGACAGGCCTATCATAATAAAACTGAATAGCCCGTCTTTCCAATACCCGCAGTACGCTTTGCCTGATCCCGGAAAAATTGCAGAAAGAAGTGCACTGGTCCAGGGTTTTTTATAGTGTGCATTTTCAATTTTATGGATTACAGCACTGAAAGCTTCTCTGCCGGAGTTGACAGAAGCGGAATGGTAGGTGGTAATGGCTTCCGGAAATTTAAAATGAAGCAAATCGTTGGCCAGTACATAATACGATTTTTCCTCTGACGACCAACAGGGGTTGGTTTGCAAATGGCTGGATACATCGGTATGTGTGGAGGTGAGAATCAGACTCTTGGTGTAAAGTTTCTGAAGATGGCATGGGATTTCCTTTTCCTTGAACGAGTTTCTGAAAGTTGTGGCCAGGATGCTATATTGTTTTGACAGAAAGAGGCTACGGGCCAGTTTTGTACTATATTCTTCCTCTTCAGGAGCCACAATAAAAAGCCGCAAAAACTCCCGCGCGGCAAATTCATACTCTCCATTGGAAAACAGGTAATTGGCGAATTGCCTGCTGTGCGACTCGTCGAACAAATCCTGTGCCTGCAGTCCTACGTTGAGGGAGAATAAAACAGAACATAAAAAAAAACTACGGAATAACTTCATATTTTATGTTTTTGACAGGATCGATGAGCAGATGAGTCTCCGGATCCCTGGAATACAATTCAGGACTTAGACTGTTACAACGGGAAAACCGGTCTAAAAAATTCAATCCTCCTTTGATAAGTCCTTGTTTTTCTATAGCTAAAACCGCATATTCTGAACAGGATGGAGTGAAACTGCACTGACTGCCATCCTGAGAGGAAATAAAACGTTTATAGAAATAGAAGGCTCCGCTAATCGCTATACGATATTCATTGGTATAGATCTGATCATTTGTCACTAACATGTGTGACCTTTTTTTTGTGTTCTCCTGTGTGTTATGCAAAATATCGCTTATATCACTTTTCGATTGACATAAGGCTTGTTTTTGTGCTAACAGGCACAAAATCAATCCGATAATTATACTTATCCCTATCTTCATCACTGTTGAGCTTTATATTTCTGTACGTTGTGATTTTTTTTAATTCTTTCCCCTCTTGATAGTAAAATTGAATCACTTTTGTTGGAAACGGGAGGTTTTCAACTTCCTGATAGTCGAGGAAAAATTGACGGGAAACAACTTCTTCGTTGGTATCCAGGGTCACCATTCCAAAAAGTCGGCCATTTTTTTGGGAAAGAAGAATGGTGCCAACCTCTTTTATTTGTTTTCCCGGGAGTTTCCATGTTGAGATAACCATATCTTTTTCTTGAGCAACGTGCGTGAGGATATACGGCGTTTCATTCAGACCAAAGGATTCGAGGTTTTGATTCAGAAAGAGGTTATAAATTGAAAAGTCAATCATTCCGAGGTTCAATGGATGAGGAATAACGATTTTTTCGGTTATTCGGAGAGTACAGGAATCATTAATGGCCATGGCCGATTTTTCAGGGAAGTCGAATTGATAATAAACTTGTTTCATTACCTGGTTATAATACAACGTTCCAGTCATCAGATTCTGCATCCCGTCGTACCCTATCTCCTTTATCGAGAATTCAGCTTCAAAACGGGTAAAGAGTTGCGCTGATGCTGTGGTGAAGAAGAAAAATTGAAAAAGAATTGCGGAAATAATTTTCATAAAATAGTTTTAAAAAATAAGCCATAAAGCATTACTTTATGGCTTATTTGCTATCGTAGTGCTTTTTAATAATACGATGAGTAATAGATTGGCCCAGTAATGGCTGACAATACCACTGAAGCCCCAACACCAACCCAGAATGATGTTTTGTTATCTTTTGATTCGTTATTATCCAGTGCGATTACAAAAAATCCGACAGGACAACAGAGGAAACCCCAAAGAAAACCTTCCCACATAAATTCAAAGCCTGCGTTCACATCCATGGAGAAAGCAAATTTTGAAAGGTCGAGGCCGGCTGAGGACAAATCAAGATCCGCAACATTTGCGTTCGAAAGAACAAAATATTCCAGTGTGTTTAGCTCATGAAACTGTTGTTCAATGGCAGTTTCGTCCAGATCGAAAAGATCAGGCGTTCCGGCAAATAATGAAACAGACATTAGCGAAATTAGCGCTACGAAAAAA
>RZYD01000033.1 GCA_009930445.1 Bacteroidia bacterium
TGGATACAGCGAAAAGACTGAGAAAAATCATGACGCCGGCAGAGAATTTATTGTGGCATGAGTTAAAAGGGAACAAAATCAATGGGCGACACTTTCGACGACAGCATCCCATTTACCGATACATTGCTGACTTTTATTGTCATAAAGAAAAGCTTGTGATAGAAGTTGATGGATTGTATCATAATAACCCGGAACAACATTATGATGATAACCAGAATGCTGCAATGAAAAAATATGATATTAAAGTCATACAATTCACTAATGAGAATGTATTACCCCAACTGGAGGATGTTATAATACGCATTAAAAAATCCAAATAGTTGATAATTTCCCCTAAAATCCCCCCAAGGAGGGGGGATTTTAGGGGAAAAATCAATGTTAAGCAAACTATATTATCAAAGAGATCGCATAGAGACTTGGATACATCGACCAATAACAGCTAAAACCCTTTCTGTAGGATATGGCAAGATTGAATATGGTAATTATTTGCGGATGTTAAATAAATAAAAGACAATATCTTTTCCACGAATAACAAAGATGTACACATATTTAATTTCGTCGATATTATTTGATTACGAAGGAATCATTATCCGCGATAATCCACGAACAAAAATAAAAAAATAGTAATCAGCAACAATGGCAGAAAGTTTAAAGCATCAGACGGCAAAGGGCTTCGTTTGGAGTGGATTGGAGAGATATTCTGTAAATTTCTTAAGATTTATTTTAGGATTAATTCTTGCGAGAATGTTATCTCCTACTGATTATGGTTTGATAGGAATGATAACAATTTTTTTAGCTATTTCTCAAACAATTGTTGATAGTGGTTTTTCCAGTGCGTTAGTCCAAAAAAAAGAAAAAACGGAAACGGACTATTCTACTGCATTCTATTTCAACATTATTGTAGGACTTGTTTTATATATCGTTCTATACATTTCAGCACCTCTGATTGCTGATTTCTTTAATGAACAGCAACTAGTATCCATAACTAGAATTGTTGGAATAAATGTTTTTATATCTTCATTAGCCATTGTCCAACGCGCTAAGCTAATAATCAAAATTGATTTCAAAACTCAGGCAAAGGTTAACATAATTTCAGTTTTGTTAAGTGGAATAATTGGTATAAGTATGGCATACAAAGGCTATGGTGTATGGTCGCTTGTAATTCAAAGTATTTCCAGAAGATCTCTCCAAACTTTTTTATTATGGAAATTTGCAAAGTGGAGACCATCAAAACATTTTTCATATTCTTCTTTTATTCAACTTTTTTCGTTTGGATCAAGAATACTAGGATCCGGACTATTAAACACCATTTTTGATAATGTCTATCTTCTTGTTATAGGAAAAGGCTTCTCTACCTCTGATTTAGGATTTTATACTCGAGCAAAACAATTTTCAGATTTACCTTCAATTAATTTTACAAGCATTTTTCATCGTGTTTCGTACCCAACACTTTGTAAGGTTAACATAACTTCACCTAAAAAATTAAATGAAGCATTTCGAAAATTTGTTCGATTAGCAAGTTTCGTAACTTTTCCTTTTATGATTAGCTTAATTATTTTAGCCAAACCATTAATTATAGTTACATTAACAGAGAAATGGATACAATCCGTAGAGTTTCTACAAATAATATGTCTTTCAGGAATTTGGTTTCCAATTAGCGCCGTTAATATGAATATTTTTAGCGTAATTGGGAATACTAAGATTGTATTAAAACTAACAATAATAAAAAAAATTATTACGGTAATTATTTTAGCAATTACAATCCCTTTGGGAATAAAAGCACTTTTATGGGGGCAAGTAATAATGGCAATTATAAATTACCTCATAACTATTATTCAATCAAGCAAGTATTCTAAATACTCTTTAAAAGATCAGATTTTTGATCTGTCCATTCTGGTTGCATATAATATCCCATTGATTATTACAGGAATTCTTTGTAGCTATATAATTAGAGATCCATTAACACTTACAATAGTGTCAATTCCATTAATGATTACAATTCATATTTTTACTGTTAAATTACTAAATGTTCCAGAATGGAATGAATTGGAAACAATGCTTATTTCATTAAAGAAAAGTCACCGAAACAAAAGCAGTAAGGAACACCAAAATTAGCCAACCGTTATTAATAACAGTTTAACAAACGAAATATTGATAATTAAATGATTCTATTAACGGATAAATCGAAATGTTGTGGTTGTTCGGCATGTTATCAAATATGTCCAACAGAATGTATAACAATGCAAGAGGATAATGAAGGTTTTCTATATCCAGTAATTAATCAAGATGAATGCATTGAATGTGGAAAATGTGTTTCGGCTTGTATGATAAATAACGAGATACCATCTCGGCCAAAACTAAAAGCGTATGCAGGAATAAACAATGATGATGCCATTAGAGATATCAGTTCATCAGGAGGTATATTTGCTGAATTGGCTAAACATGTAATTAAGCATCAAGGAATTGTATTTGGAGCTAAATTTAATAAGAACTGGGAAGTTATTCATGATTACACCGATAAGATGGAAAAAGTATCAAGTTTTTATGGTTCTAAGTACGTACAAAGCAATATAGGTCAATCATATAAACAAGCAAAATATTTTCTGGAGTTAGGACGAGTTGTTTTATTTTCTGGGACACCATGTCAAATAGCAGGTTTAATTCTTTTTCTTAACAAAAAGTACAACAATTTAATTACCTTAGATTTTGTTTGTCACAGCATACCTAGTCCTAAAGTTTGGAAGTTGTATCGAAAAAAAGTTCTATATAATATTTCAAAAGAAAACAATCTAAAAGAGTCATACTTTTCCCACATCAGTTTCAGATCCAAAGTAAATGGATGGAATGACTTTCACTTTGAGTGCATAGTAAAAGATGCTAAAACTGTAATAAAATTTGCTGAATCACATAAGATAAATCCATATATGGCAGCTTTCTTGAAAGACTTATCAATCAGACCAGTATGTACAAATTGTTTAGTAAGAGATCATAAAAGTGGAGCGGATATCACATTAGCAGATTTTTGGGGTGTAGAAAAGTATCACTCAAGGAATAATCGGCTAATTGATAATAAGGGAGCTTCCATAATAATAACCTATACAGATACAGGAAATCATCTATTGAAATTAATAAAAGAAAATATCTATTTAATAGAAATCCCTTACGAAGAAATAGAAGAAGATAAATTACATTCACCAATAACAAAATCGGCGACAAAGAATCGTTATAGAGCTACATTTTTCAATCAGATTGATAAAATTGACATAGAAAAAAACATTAAAAAAAACATAAGAAAGGGATTATTAAGAAAAAGAAGAAATAAATTTTTAAAAATATCAATACAAAATATTATTGGAAAACAAGCTTATACAAAAATAAAATCTAAACTGAAATGAATAAAATTGGATTAGTTTCCCCACACAGTGATCCTAATTTTGGAACTATGCTTCAAGCATATGCTCTTTCAAAGGTGATTGTGAAATTAGGGTTTTATGCAGAATATATACGGTATAGGCCAACAGTCCCAAAATCTTTTCATCAAAAATTACATTCATATGTTGTAGATCCTTTTAAAATAATAAAAAGATATAAAACTATAACAACGAATAAAAGTATTGATAATTACGATTATTTCAATTCAGAAGAATTCAAAATAACAAAACAAGAATTTGAGGCCTTCAGAATAAAACACATTCCCACTTCAAGTATACTATTTGATCCTAAAACAATAGGCTCTATATCTGGGTATTCAAAATACATTGTTGGAAGTGATCAAACTTGGAGCCCATATTTATATAAAAAAAACACAATAAATTTCCTGGAATTCGTAAAAGATAATAGTTTAAAAAATTCATATGCACCGAGCTTTGGAACTACTCGAATTCCGGATTGGTATTTACCCATATTAAAGGAAAAATTAAAAGATTACAATTTAATATCATGTAGAGAGGAAAAAAACTGTAAAAAAATTTCGTCGTTAATAAACAAGAAGGTCTACCATGTATTGGACCCCACTTTACTTTTACAACAAAATGATTATCAAGAAATTGAAATCAAAATTCATATACCTTCAAAATTCATATTATGTTACATATTAGGCGAAAAGGATTGCATTTCAGAATACGCAGAAGCGCTAGGAAAAAGGAAAAATATACCTGTCTATTATGTTGCAACAAGGCCTAAATATTTAAAAAAGGAAAAAATATTTTCAAACATTGGCCCTGGACACTTAATTTATCTAATTAATAATGCTGAAACAATAATTACAGATTCATTCCATGGCACAATTTTTAGTATCAATTTCCAAAAAGATTTCTATTCATTTACAAAGAGATTGAGTACATCAACTATCAATGATAATAGTAGAATAAGTGACTTTCTTCAATTAATTAATCTTCAAGATAGACTGAAAGATGACAATGACAGAACTGAAAACACAGATATTGATTATTCTAAGATTGAAAAAATCATACAAGTCAAAAGAAAAGAGTCAATCAAATACTTGCAAGGTATACTTAAGCAATGAAATCAATGTTTTATGATAAATAAAAAATGAAAATACTTTACCTATCACATACCTCAGATTTAGCTGGTTCGGGAAAAGCAATTTTATCGATTATCAATAATATGATAGAATTGAATCATATACCAATTATAATCATTCCTTCACAAGGTGTCTTATCACAGGAATTACGCGATAAAAACATAGAATACATAATTCAACCATTAGAAACAAACACATGGCCAAAATATCAAAACACCCATAAAATAACGTATACCAAAAGACTTATAAAAAAAATCCCGAAACTCATAGTTCACTATTTCAAGCTAAATAAAATTATAAAAAACACCAACCCTGATATTATTCATACCAATGTCGGAATAATTCATTTAGGGCATCACTTAGCCAAAAGACACCGGATCCCTCATGTATGGCATATTAGAGAATACCAATGTAAAGATTTTGGATATAAATTTTTCCCATCAATAAAAATATACAAAAAAAGATTAAAAAACATCAACAATCATCCTATTTCTATCACTAAAGCGATTTTTGATTATTTCGAAATGTCCAGTAACGCATCTATTATATATGATGGGGTTATCCCAGAATCAAATAGCCCAGAAATAATTTATCAAAAAAAAAACTACTTTTTATTTGTTGGTCTTTTATCGGAGGCGAAAGGTATTCAACAGGCTATTAAAGCTTTTGCTAATATTTCTAACACTATTCCAAATATTGAATTTTGGATTGCCGGTAATGGAAAACAATCCTACATAACCTATTTAGCAGAAAAATACATAAATCCAGATATTTCAAAAAAAATAAAATTTCTCGGGTTCAGAACAGACATTGATAAATTAATGTCGGAGGCAATAGCCTTAATCGTACCTAGTAAATTTGAAGGATTTGGATTCATTACTGTAGAAGCAATGTATAATGGATGTATTGTTATTGGAAAAAATACGGCCGGGACAAAAGAGCAATTTGATATTGGGTTTCAAATGCATGGCGAGGAAATAGGCATCAGATATGAATCTTTAATTGAACTTCAGAATATTTTATTCGATCTTGGGACAAATGGGATATTGAAATACCGTGATATGATGAACAGAGCCCAAAAAACAGTAATCTCGATGTATACAATTGAAGCTAATGGCAAAAATATAAATAGGTTATATCAACAAATTACAGATGATAAAATAGTAGAAAAAAAAACAGCAAACTAAATATAGTTGCATAAAACCAACCAATCCATATCGCAGAATGAAATCAAAATCAAAATATATAGCCTATTATTTACCGCAATTTCATCCAATTCCTGAAAATGATAGATGGTGGGGAAAAGGTTTTACTGAATGGACTAATGTTGGAAAAGCTAAAAAGCTTTTCAAAAACCATTATCAGCCCAGAGTACCAGCAGATTTAGGGTACTATGATTTAAGATTACCACAAACGAGGGTTCAGCAAGCAAAGTTAGCAATAGATGCAGGTATCGATGCGTTTTGCTATTGGCATTATTATTTTGGCAATGGTAAAAGACTACTATATTTACCCATAGATGAAGTAATTCGAAATGGAAATCCTGACTTTCCTTTCTGTTTGGCATGGGCAAATCATGAATGGCATAATACAACATGGACAACCAACTACAAAAATCAAAAGTATTCTAAAATTCTAGTGGAGCAAAAATATCCAGGAGTTATGGATATGGAGTTGCACTTCTATACAATGCTTCACGCTTTTAAAGATAAACGATACTATAAAATAGATGATCGACTCGTTTTCGTTTTTTTCAAACCACTCGAAATACCAGATCTAAAAATATACATATCCAAATGGAATTCACTAGCAAAAAAAGAAGGCCTTCCAGGATTCTATTTCATCGCACATTCTTTTAGGCAAGAAGAAATCCCACTCTTGGAAAAACTCAATTTAGACGCCATCAACTTAGCTTTACATCATGATGCTTTTGACACTTCAATGGCATTTTGGCATAAACTGAAGCGATATATAAGAATACATTATCTCAAAAGACCTGAAATAGTAAGCTATAAAAAGGCTATTGGAAGAATGAATTCCCCTATCTTTCAACAAGATAATATATTTCCAACCGTTATTCCAAATTGGGATCACACACCCAGAAGTGGATATTTTGGGAGGCTATTCAATAATTCCACACCCGAACTTTTTGAGAAGCATGTGGATCAAATTTTAGCACAAATCGAAAACAAAGACATTGATAAGAAAATAGTGTTCATCAAATCCTGGAATGAATGGGCTGAAGGAAATTATATTGAACCAGATCAGAAATATGGCAAGGCATATCTAAATGTAATTGCAAAAAAACAAGGATTGCAAAAATTGTAATATTAACACAATTATGAAAGAAATAAAGGGTTAAAAAACAAAAAAGGGAAATGGATATTGTTTGCTGATGCAGATGATTTCTTTGCAGATAATGCAATTGATATCTTTAATGAATATATTGATTCTGAAAAATATTTATTACACACTAATTATAATACAATATATTCCGATACACTTGAAAAAGCAAACAGAAACAAACAACATTCGTATATTATTCAAAAATCCAGTACATAAAAACCTATAGAAAAACTAAGAATTCATACCGACACCATACGAAAAAATAATAAGACACAGCTTTATTAAACAACTAAAATTGTCTTTGATGTATGTATAGCATCATATGATGTTATGTACTCTGCACATCTTGAAATTTATTCAACAAAACACAATGCTGAAATAAGACCTGTTAATTCTGCAACTGTAAGAAAAGGTTCTTTAACTAAAAACTTAAGCAAAAAATTCTGTAATCCCGATTTGAGATAATAATACGGTTCAATAAGTATGTGCTAAGGCACAAATACCCTAAAATGCAAAAACAAATATTTTTTAAACTTATTAAAACTCTCCAATATTCTGGATTAAGCAAAACAGCCTTATAAGTATAAATCTACATTCGAAATATTGTAAAACCATAATGGGAAATTAGAAAGATTTACCCCATCATAAAACGACAAATTCAAAACAACTAGATAAATGACACATATAGAGTCGTTTAGTAATAACACTGAAATCCGATTTCACAAATACAAATATTCAGTTATAATTCCACATTGGAATATTCCTGAATTATTAAAAAGATGTATTAACTCAATCCCTATTAGAGACGATATACAAATAATTGTTGTTGATGATAATAGTTCATCGGACATTGTTGATTTTAAAATATTTCCGGATGTGTCCAGAGATGTAGAAACAATTATAAACACAAAAAATGGTGGTGCGGGCTATGCACGTAATAAGGGTCTTGAAAGAGCTAAAGGCGAGTGGATCCTATTTGCTGATGCAGATGATTTTTTTACAGAAAATGCTTTTTCACTTTTCGATCAATATGTTTCATCAAAATACGATGTAATACATTTTAAGCATGATTCCTGTTTTTCGGACACCCTAGAAAAAACAAACAGATCTGTTGAATATGCTGTACTGATAGATAAATACTGTAATAATCCAAGCGATAGAAACCACAAAAAACTACGATTTTGGACTCCAACACCTTGTGGAAAACTTATCAGACATAGCATTATCAAAAAAAATGAAATATTATTTGATGAAACTATGGTATCAAATGATGTTATGTTCTCAGCATATTTAGGATTCTATTCTTCGAATCATATTGGGGTTAATCAAAGCACCTACGTTGCTACGCGTAGAGTAGGCTCTCTAACTCAAACGATAAACAAAGAAATATCGCATCAGCGTTTTGAAACACGAGTAAAATTCAATTTATTCATGAAAAAAATTGGGTTGCCAGAATTACAAGTCAATCTTGCCTCAAAGTCATTCAAAGCATTACTAAATTTTGGTCCAAACGAACTTTTTAAATACATAAAAATTGGTTATAAATACAGAATCAATATTTTTCGAATTACCTTTTCGAGTATATCGAAAAAAGAAAAATGGAAAAAAATATTTCCCTGTCAGTCAAAATCCCCTTTACATAACACAAAGATTTAATTTACGCATAGAAAACAACATTCCAAACTAACAAAAAAAAGTAAGCATTTTTTAAAGCCATAATTGCCTCAATAACATACAATTAATGTATATAAAAAAATCAAAAGATGGAATATGCAATAATAACAACTGCAAAAAATGAAGCATCTTATATTGGAAAAACACTTGAAAGTGTTACAACTCAAACCTTACTTCCGGTACAATGGATAATTATTGATGATAAATCATCTGACAATACTAAACAAATTATTCAGGATTACTGTACATTGCATAATTGGATAACATTACTCACAACTGATGATATAGATATTTCATTCAAGACTACCGGTGGTAGAGTACCGAAACTTTTTAATATTGCACTTGATTATATAAAACATAATCCCGAGTTCATTATAAAATTAGATGCAGACCTAAGTTTTGATTCTAGTTTTATAAGTGACTTGATCAACAAATTTAATGAAAATCCAAAGCTAGGAATCGCATCCGGTACTTTAGTTTTTGATGGTGTGGTAGAAAAAGTTAATTATCAACAGCAAAGCACCAGAGGTGCAGTAATGATAATAAAAAAAGAGATATTAGATAAAACAAATGGCTTATTTGTTTCAAAAGGAAGAGGATCCGATAGACTTTTATCTACCGCAGCCCACTATTTTGGTTGGCAAACATTTTCATACCCAATATATTTTAATCATTTAAAACCTGAAGGCATTAAAGGAGGAAATATAAAAAATCACTGGATACATGGCTTTTATAAAGGATCAATTCCATATAGATTTTCGTATTTCTTAATTTCACAAATAAAACATCTTAGAAAGAAACCATATATTCTTGGTTCACTTTTTCAGTTATGCGGGTATATCTTCACAAGATGGATAATAATTTATAGACCATTCCCCCCGTATATAAAAAAACAAGTATATAAAGAACAATACGAAATAATGAGGTCAGTCTTTAAGAAAATCAAAAAAAATTATTAATAGGTCTTACCATTTACTATGAAAGTATTCTACTACGCCGGCCACCCTGCTCAGTTTTTATTCTTTAAAAATGCGTATTCCATCTTAACAGAGAAAGGCCATGATGTATGTCTGGCTATCAAGAAGAAGGATGTTCTGGAGAATTTAGTTCAAAATAGCAATATCCCATACGTCAACGTACTTCAAAAGGGCAGAAAAAACACCAAAACTGGAATTATCACCGGGTTGATAAAGCGTGAGTGGAGACTATTCTGCGAGATTAGAAAATTCAGACCTGATTTGATCATGGGAACTGACCCTGCCCTAGCTCATGTTGGTAAAATACTCGGTATTCCAGTAATTACGACTCTGGAGGATGATTATAAGGTAATTAAAAAGTTAGCGAAGATTACCTATCCATATACTACAAATATTCTGGTTCCCGAGGTCTGTGATACAGGAAAATATAGCACAAAAAAAATCGGCTATCCGGGATATATGAAGCTAGCATACCTACATCCATCCGTATTCCAGAAGGAAGAGGGTATCGAAACGAAGTATGGGTTAACTAACAAGTTTGTCATAATCCGTCTAGCCAGTCTTACAGCCCATCACGATGTTGGGATAAAAGGAATCAATGATGCTGTACTGGATGACCTTCTCAATATCATTCAGGCTGAAGGATATACTCCATGGATCAGTGCAGAGTCATCAACATCCGAGAAATATTCAAAATACCTACTAGCAATAAATCCGTCCGATATGCATTCCGTTCTGGCTAATGCTTCAATGCTTATCTGTGATAGCCAAAGTATGAGTGTCGAAGCGGCAATTCTTGGAACACCGTCAATTCGCTATAGCAGTTTTGTGGGCAGAATATCTGTTTTACAAGAGCTTGAGCATCGGTACAATCTAACCTATGGTATTCAAGCTGGAAAGGAAACTTTGTTACTCCAAAAAACAAAAGAACTTCTTAATTTGGCTAATCTGCGAGATATTTTTGAAGAAAGACGTCATAAAATGTTATCGGAAAAGATTAATGTTACAGGTTTTCTGGTTTGGTTTATCGAGAACTATCCTGAAAGTAAAAATTTAATGAAAAATAAAAATTATTCATTTCAACAATTTATCACTAACAACGAATAGCTAAGCTCTGCCCGATATTTTGCACCTCTTCCATTCCCCCCCCACCAGCCCCCTGAATAATAATTTCATATAGACTGAAATAACTGAAAAAATGGATAAGGTGTAGTTTTGTGTTCGTTAAAATCTCCTGTCAAATCCCCCCCCTCTCCCTTCACAAAATTTTTCCGGTAATAGGGTAACATTTTCACTGTTTTTGGATTAAGTAATAAACGCTGAAGATGAACGACTTTACTTCCCCTGTGTATTTTAAGCTGCTCGCCACACTTAAAGAGGCCGGTTACCAATTGATGCCGCTGATCGATCTGGCCGAAAACAAATACCCCCGCGCCGTTGCACTCCGCCATGATGTCGACCGTTTTCCCCGGAGGGCCGCGCGTATGGCTGAAAAAGAACTCTGCCAAAGCATCACTTCCACCTATTTTTTCCGCAGAAAGCACATTCTTCACCATCCCGACCTCATCGCATATATCGCCTCCATGGGCCACGAAATTGGCTATCATTACGAAAACCTCGCCCACTGCCGCGGCAATGCCGACCGCGCATTCCGCGAATTCACCGATACCTTGAGAGCCCTTCGCAAAATCACCTTTGCTTTCGGTATCAGCATGCATGGCTCACCCTTCTCGCGCCATACCAACCACCACCTCTGGCGCAAGCACTCCTACACGAAACTGCATATTGGCTATGAGGCCTTTCTCGATTTTAACTACCATCAGGTGGCTTATATCACCGATACGGGACGCTACTGGAGCGATGGCAGCATGAGCCTCCGCGATAGCATACCCTCCGCTTTTACCCGCGTATTCCTACCCAAAAAAAAGTATACTACCGACGAACTCTGCCAGTTGATTAGCAAGGACCAATTTCCATCCCTTGTCATCCTCAACATCCACCCCCAACGCTGGAACGACAAACGCATTCCCTGGATCATGGAGTGGATCGGGCAATCGGTAAAAAACCGACTCAAACTATTGATCCGGTTCCTGCACAAACGCTGAAAGTACCCCATTTTCAGCACACACCCAATAAATATTGCAGCAGCCTCCCTGCAGTGCTCCGGTTACCGGCTGCTCTTGTAATCCTGCCAGCTTTCTATTTTGCAATCGTTTGCATTCCGGTTTTTTGTACCTTTGTTTTCCTCAACCAGTGTATTTTCATGGCAGAACGTTCAAATACCTTTCCTGAAATTCATCCTGCAGTTTGGAAACGTCTCCAACAGGGTGACCGGCATGCACTGGAGGTAATCTTTGCCTGTTTTTACCACGACCTCTTTTTCTATGGGATTAAATTATGCCGCGACGAGTTGCGGGTGAGCGACGCCATTCAGGATGTCTTTCTCACCCTCTGGTCAACACGCGAACGGCTGCACACCATTCGTCACCCCAAGGCGTATCTTTTTCGTATGTTCCGTCACAGAATCCTCTACCTGTGCAAACAATCGGCCCTTCGTGAGCGCCATAATGAACGCTATGCCACCGAAAAAAGGGGGTTTGTCTTTTCGGCGGAAGAGCTAACCATTGCTCAGGAACAACAGGGCGAACAGCATGATAATATACTCTCCCTGCTTAACACCCTTACCGAACGGCAACGCGAAATTATCTACCTGAAATTTTATGGCAATTACAATCCTTCCGAAATCGCTGTAATCATGAACATGAAAAAGCAATCGGTAGCCAACCTGCTGACCCGCACGCTGCACACACTACGGGAAAAAGCGTTCCGCCCTCCTTCCACCCCTTTCTAAATCAATCCCTTCGGTTTTTTTTCATTTTTCTTTAATCGCAATGAGTATTTAATGCCGATGAAACACTCTATTGGATATAATCTTACAATATGCAGACAAAAACACCTTTCAGTGTTGAAGATTTCCTTCAGGATGAAACTTTTCTTTCGTGGGTTTCCAATCCGGATTCACGCCATGCCTGTTATTGGAACGAATGGTCGGCCCGACACCCGGAGGCGTTGGCAACGATTGAAGAGGCTAAAAAAATGGCCGACATGCTTCAATTCCCAAACTTTCGTGCCAACGACCAACAGGTTAATGAGGCGCTTAACCGACTGAACCATACGCTTGATGTGCAGGAGGCTGTCACAAAAAAAACGCACCATAATTTCAGCAAACAGGGTTATCGCGTCGCTGCTGTACTCCTGCTGCTGGTAGCTTTTGGTGCCTTCCTGATCACCACACACCAAAAAAACAGTACGGAAACGGCTTTCTGGACAGAAGTAACAGCGCCCTATGGCACGGTTAAAAACCTCATCCTTCCGGATCAGAGTATTGTCTTTCTTAATGCAGGTTCTAAAATCCGTTACCCCAAAAATTTCCAGGGCAACACCCGGGAAGTTGAGCTCTGCGGCGAGGCCTGGTTTGACGTACACCACAACGAAACCCTGCCTTTTATCGTCCATACCGCTGAGGCCGATATTACTGTACTGGGCACTGCTTTTAATGTCAATGCCTATCCCGGAGAAGCGCTCCATCAGATCTCCCTCGAGCGGGGTAAAATACAAATCTCCGGTGACCGCCTACAAAAACAGATTCTGCTGCCTGAGCAGTCATGGCTTTTACTACGCGACAAAAATACGGCCCGGGTGTTCAAAACCAACAACATCGATACCTACAGTGCCTGGAGAGCCGGAAAAATCATTTTCCGCAATACCTCGTTCGAAGCCATGGCCCGCCAACTGGAGCGGTCACACAATATCCGCTTTACCATCCGGAAGGAAGCCCTGAAACCATGCCATTATACAGGAGAATTTTCGATGCAGGACGACATTGAAAAAATCCTGAATATCATCAGTATGACTGCACCTTTCGAATACATAATTCAGGACAAAGAAATTATAATTCAATAAAACAACGATTATGAGAAGCGTTTTACTCCGATTCATGACAGGTTTCTTTACTGCAGGGCTGCTATTTTGCAGTTTCACGGCCCATAGCCAGAACAGCAAAGTAGCGCTTACCGTAAAAGAGGTTTTCGACCTGGTGGAATCGAAAAGTAATTATCTGGTCTTTTTTCAGAACGATCAGGTAAATCTTACCCGGGAGGTGGAAATCTCCGACCCCGATATACCGATCGAAACCCTATTATCCCAGGCACTGGCAGGCATGAACCTTACCTACCGCAAAGTCGACGACCATATTGTGATTGTTCCTGAACCGCAGGTTATCGTGAAACCACTCCCGCCGCAATACACCGTTACGGGTACGGTGAAAGATGAACAGGGGCTTACCATTCCCGGAGTCAATGTGGTAGTAAAAGGCACCTTTCTGGGAACTACCACCGACATCAACGGAAGTTATTCCATCACTTCGGCAACACCCATCGATACGCTGATATTCTCGTTTATCGGATATAAAAAACTGGAAGTGGCCGTAGCCGGCCGTGAGGTGGTAAATGTAGTGATGCAACAGGAAATAACCACGCTGACAGAATTTGTGGCCATCGGGTACGGGGTAAAAAAACAGAGCGATCTGATGGGTTCAGTTTCCGTAATCAAAGCCGATGAAATCAGCGGGTTGTCGGTCAGTAACCTGGCACAGGCCTTACAGGGCAAATCCACCGGGGTGATCATAAAACAAAACACGGGTGCCCCGGGAGAAGGCGTTTCAGTACGCATCCGCGGGGTGGGTACCATCAACGACAACTCCCCGCTCTACATCATCGACGGGATACCCACAAAAACGGGTTTTAACACGTTGTCGAACAACGATATCGAGAGCATCTCCATCTTAAAAGATGCCTCAGCGGCTTCCATCTACGGGTCACGGGCTGCCAACGGTGTAATCATCGTCACCACAAAAAAAGGATCAAAAGGCGGCACACACATCAATTTCAGCTCCAATACCGGGATACAAATTGCCACCAACCTCACACCCATGTGCGACAAGGATCAGTATATTGAGCTCTACAATGAAGCGGCTGTGGCCGATGGGCGTAGTATTATCAATCCGGAGATGGCCGATACGATGGCCAATACCAACTGGTGGAACGAAATTTTCCGGCCGGCACTGATGGCCAACTATAA
>RZYD01000332.1 GCA_009930445.1 Bacteroidia bacterium
ATTATTGCCCGGGAATTTTTAGGCCAGTTCCGTGCGGTGCAGACGATTACGGGCAGGTTGAAGATGGATGAGAAGGATTAGAGGATAATAACTCTCCTCTCTTGCCTTCTTATCTGCTCAAAATCATGACGTATGCTACGGTAGATATGCCCCTTTTCCTAAAGTCTTACCTGGCAAACCGCAGTAATATCCAATAAAAAACAGCCAAACCTCCAATTGTGAATGTGCTTATCTCACTGAATATTAATTATGCAATCAGAAAAATTTCCAATAAACAATCCCCAATCCTCAGGTAATCGGCAAAGTCTGCCATACTAGGCTCTCTTATCGGCCTACTCTCGGATTTTCTTTACAACCCGGAGGTTCAGGGCAGTGTTGAAGGGAATACCAACCGTAAACCTAACCATAAAAAAAGCCCTTTGGAAACCAAAGAGCAAACAAATTTTATAGCGTCGAAACATGTTTCGGCATAATGGTTTATACCGTCATAATATCTTTTTCCTTCGTATCCAGAATTGCATCAACCTTTTTACTGAACTCATTGGTAAACTCCTGGATCTTATCTTCCAGCTTTTTGGCGTCGTCTTCGGGAAGGCCTTCGTTTTTAAGGTCCTTGGCCATATCCATGGCGCTTTTACGAACCGAGCGGATCGATACTTTGGCCTGTTCTGCTTCCTGTCTGGCTTTTTTTACAATATCGCGGCGGCGCTCCTCGGTTAAGGGAGGAACAAGGATGCGAAGTACCTCGCCGTTATTGACCGGGTTAAAACCCAGATTAGCGGCCATGATTGCTTTTTCAATGATGGATAACATATTTTTATCCCATGGTTGAACAATAATCTGTTTAGGATCCGGGGTGTTTACGTTGGCCACCTGATGGATCGGTGAAAGCGCACCGTAGTAGTCAATTTTAACTCCATCAAGCATATCCGGAGAAGCTTTTCCCGCACGCAATTTTTGAAGCTCTTTTTCAAGGAAAACGATCGCGTTTTGCATCCCTTCCTTTGTCTCGTCCAAAACCATTAAGGCATCTTCAGTCATAGTTATGCTTTTAAATTCAGAACAAAAATAGTAAAATTCTATTTTCCTACGAAAGTACCACAATTTTCGCCTACGATAACTTTTTTCAGGTTTCCCGGTGTATCCATGTTAAATACCAGGATGGGTAAATTATTTTCACGGCAAAGCGTGAAGGCGGTTAAATCCATCACTTTGAGCTCCTTTTGTATTACTTCCTGGAATGTAATGGTGTTAAAACGTTTTGCATGTGGATTTTTTTCGGGATCGCTGTCGTAAATACCATCAACCCGGGTTCCTTTTAGCAGCACTTCGGCCTGCACTTCCAGCGCCCGGAGTGCTGCAGTAGTATCAGTAGTAAAAAAGGGGTTTCCTGTGCCTCCTGCGATGATCAGGGTATAGCCCTGTCGAAAATAATCCAGTGCTTTTTGGCGCGACATGGCTTCTGCAATTCGTTCGATGGGTAGCCCGGAGAGCAATTTTACTTTTATCCCTTGTTGCGTGAGCGCATCCTGCATAGCCAGACTATTGATCGACGTAGCCAACATACCCATATAGTCGCCTCTGACCCGGTCATAGCCCTGTCGGGTACCCTGAAGGCCCCGGAAAATATTACCTCCGCCGATAACCAGAGCCATTTCCACACCGGTTTTTACTATTTCCGCAATTTGTGTGGCATACGATTCAAGTGATTGTGTGTCGATGCCGGCAGGTTGGTTACCCATAAGCGATTCTCCGCTCAGTTTAAGTAAGATACGTTTGTATTTCATAGACGCTAATTTAAAGGCTCCGCTCCTTCTCGGCCATGGCAGTTTTTATATTTTTTCCCGCTGCCGCAGGGGCATGGATCGTTTCGGCCAATTTTTTTGCCCACGGTTATCGGTTGGGTTTTCTCTTTTTGTTGTGTGTTGCTGTGCGATTGAGAAAGAAGGTCGTTGCGTTGTGTTTTTAGTTGCTGTTTGTCGAGTGATTTTGGTCGCTGTGCCTCTTTTACCGAAGGGTCGGCCATGGGTAGATTTCCTTTAATCAGGAAGGAAGCCACATTTTTATTCACCTTCTGAATCATATTTTTAAAAAGTTCGAAGGATTCAAATTTATAGATCAGGAGTGGATCTTTTTGTTCGTAACTGGCGTTCTGCACCGATTGTTTTAACTCGTCGAGTTCTCTGAGATGATCCTTCCAGGCATCATCAATATAGCCAAGGGTGATACTTTTTTCAATAGCCAGTGGGATTTCTGTTTTAGGAAATTCGTACGATTTTTTAAGGTTTGCTACTACATTTCGGGTTCTTCTGCCGTCGGTTATCGGAATGGCAATGTTTTCATAATGGCTGTGGTTTTCTACCACGTTTTTAATAATAGGGTAGGCCCTTTCGGCAATCATTTCCTGCTTGTTCCTGTAGTTTGCGTAGATAGTCTTAAAAAGTTTATCGGTGAGTTCCGTGCTTTGGGTTCCCATAAACTCTTTGTCATCAATACGGATATCCGCATTGAGCGTTGTGAGTAGTTCCAGTCTGAATCCGGCTGGATCGCGCAAATCCTGGTATTCTGCGATGATCGTTTCCAGGGTATCATAAATCATGTTGGCCAGATCCACCGAAAGTCGTTCTCCAAAGAGGGCATGGCGTCGTTTTTTATAGATCACGTCACGCTGGCTGTTCATCACGTCGTCGTATTCGAGTAACCGTTTACGGATACCGAAGTTATTTTCTTCTACTTTTTTTTGGGCTCTCTCGATGGAGCTGGTGATCATGGAGTGCTGAATTTCTTCGCCTTCTTTTAATCCCAGGCGATCCATTACTTTGGCAATCCGTTCCGATCCGAACATGCGCATCAGATCGTCTTCGAGCGAAACATAGAATTGCGAGCTTCCAGGGTCACCCTGACGGCCGGCACGTCCCCTCAACTGTCGGTCAACGCGTCGAGAATCGTGGCGTTCGGTACCGATAATGGCTAATCCACCAGATTCTTTCACTCCCTTTCCGAGCTTGATATCGGTTCCTCGTCCTGCCATATTGGTAGCAATAGTGACCACTCCGGGTTGCCCTGCATCCCGCACAATGTCGGCTTCCCGGGCATGGAGTTTGGCGTTAAGCACATTGTGGTCAATTTGTTTCCGTTG
>RZYD01000034.1 GCA_009930445.1 Bacteroidia bacterium
TTTATTAAAGGCAATTTCGGGATACTGGAGTGATAAGATTGGTAAAAACAAGCCATTCATGATTATTGGATATGGTATTACAGCCATTATAACTCCTTTTTATGCATTAGCAAGAATACCAATTCAGATTTTATATTTTCGATTTTTTGAACGCATTGGAAAAGGTTTAAGAGCAGCACCGCGAGATAGCCTTATAAGTGGCTCAATTAAAAAGAATGAAGCAGGTAAAACTTTTGGGTTTCAGAAAGCAATGGATAATAGCGGTGCTATTGTTGGTCCTTTGATTGCGTTTTTATTGTTATCTATTTTTCCGTTAAATTATTCTTACATATTTTTATTGGCAACCATTCCTGCAATTTTGGGTGTTTTAACGATTATAATTTTCATAAAAGAAGCAAAGGCAGACAAAAAAGAAACCATCAATAAATTTTCCTTAAAACAATTACCCAAAAAGTTCTATTTCTTTCTTATAATAATTTTCGTGTTTACACTTGGTAATTCAGCAGATGCTCTGTTACTTGTAAAAACAAGTGAAACTGGTATAGATAAATCATACATTCCTTTTATGTATATGATATTTAATGTGGTATCTGTATTGCTTGCCATACCTATTGGAAAATTGTCGGATAGAATTGGTCGTGAAAAATTGATTATTCTTGGCTTCCTAGTATATGCGATTGTTTATTATTTTTTTGGCAGATTTAATAGTATACATATTTTTGTTTTCTTGTTTATACTGTATGGATTTTATAGTGCATTGACTGATGGCAGTCAGAAAGCAATGATTTCAGATATTGTAAGCAAGGATTTGAAGGGAACAGGATTTGGAATTTATCATGCTGTACTTGGAATTACCTTATTACCTGCGAGTTTAATTGCAGGATTACTATATGATAAGGTAAATTCAAATGCTCCATTTTATTTTGGTTCTGTAATGGCATTAATTGCCACAGTATTAATGATATTATTTACAATTATAGATAAGAAAAATAGAAAAATTAACGTTGCCTAACAAGCGGTCATACGCCATGGGGGTTTCACCGCAATTTGCAAGCGCAGTTCTCGCTGGCAAGGTTTGTAACGGGTGATAGGTTCGTCTTCACGGAATCCCCCACGTCGCATACCGCCGACCGTTGGCAACAAGTGTAAAAAGACAGACGAACAGACAGATACGATAGTGATAATTAATAACGAAAGAAAGGATTTAGCTTTTTGACAGGACAGTGCAAATTTGATGGAAATTTATTTTGTTTTTTTCTTCCCACCCACAAAAAAGAAGAAAGAAACCCCACCCACATTGCAGCACATTTGCAAGCCCCACGAGCCAACGCTCAAAACCAAAGCTTGCAAAAGAGCTGCAATTTTGCTTACGCACCCCTGCTAAATTGTTACATTTGTGCTTTAAATTGAATTTAAATAATGGACAAAAAGAAATTATCGGAACGTGATATATGCACAAAGTTTATTACTCCTGCTTTAGAAAAGGCAGGTTGGGATACACAATTGCAGATATTGGAAGAAGTATCGTTTACCGATGGTAAAATATATGTCCGTGGAAAAATAACTGCAAGAGGAACACGAAAACGAGCTGACTATATTTTGTATTACAAGCCGAACATTCCTATTGCAATCATTGAAGCTAAAGACAACAATCATTCAGTAAGAGCAGGAATTCAGCAAGGACTTGACTATGCACGGATTTTAGATATTCCGTGCGTTTTTAGTAGTAACGGTGACGGATTTCTATTTCACGACCGAACCGCAACTGATGGAAATATTGAAGCGGAAATTGGTTTAGACGACTTTCCTACTCCCGAACAACTTTGGGAGAAATACAAAAAATACAAAGGCATTACGACACCCGAAGCGGAAAAAATTGCTTCGCAAGAATATTATTTTGACGGTACAAACCGCAAACCAAGATATTACCAACAAATTGCCGTAAACAGAACTGTTGAAGCCATTGCAGGCGGACAAAACAGAATTCTGTTAGTAATGGCAACAGGAACAGGAAAAACCTATACGGCTTTTCAAATAATTCACCGACTTTGGAAAAGCGGAGCAAAAAAACGTATTCTGTTTTTAGCTGACCGAAACGCATTGATTGACCAAACAAGACGAGGTGACTTCAAACATTTCAAAGATAAAATGACTGTGGTAAAACACAGGCAAATTGACAAGAGTTTTGAAATATACTTAGCACTTTATCAAGGACTTTCGGGTACAGACGAAGCAGCCAATGTTTACAAACAATTTTCAAGAGACTTTTTTGATTTAATTGTAATTGATGAGTGCCACAGAGGAAGTGCCAAAGACGACAGCAGTTGGAGAGAAATATTAACTTATTTCCAAAATGCTACGCATATTGGTTTAACCGCCACTCCAAAAGAAACTGACACCGCAAGTAATTCAGAATATTTTGGCGACCCTGTTTATACATATTCACTTCGTCAAGGAATTGACGATGGTTTCTTAGCTCCTTATCGTGTGATTCGCATTGCTTTGAATGTGGATGCCGAAGGCTGGCGACCAGAACAAGGCAAAACCGACAAAGACGGAAACGAAGTTGAAGACCGCATTTATAACCGAAAGGATTTTGACAAGCGCCTTGTAATTGAAGAAAGAACAGATTTAGTTGCTAAAAAACTTACCGAGTTTTTAAAAGGTTACGACCGTTTCGCAAAAACTATAGTTTTTTGTGTGGACATTGACCATGCTGAACGTATGAGAACCGCATTGGCAAGACACAACGCTGACTTAGTTGCGGAGAATTACAAGTACATAATGCAGATTACTGGCGACAATGACGAAGGAAAACGTGAACTGGACAACTTTATTAACCCCGAAGAAAAATACCCTGTTATTGCCACTACTTCGGAATTAATGACTACTGGCGTTGATGCTCAGACTTGCAAAGTAATTGTGTTAGATTCCAACATTATTTCAATGACCAAATTCAAACAAATTATTGGACGTGGTACGCGAATAAATGAAGAGTACGGAAAACTCTATTTTACCATTTTAGATTTCAGAAATGCGACTGATTTATTTGCCGACCCCGCATTTGATGGCGACCCAATCAGAATAAAACCAGTTACGGAAGATACCGACTTAACCGATATTATTGATGAAGAAGAAAATCACGAAGAGCCAATAATAGATATTGAAACGGGCGAAGAAATAATTATTGACCCACCAACACCACCACAGCCCGAACCTCCATTTACTCCCGAGCCACCACGACCAAGAGAAAAAGTGTATGTAAACGGTGTAGATGTTTCAGTTTTAATAAGTCGTGAATTGCATTTTGACCAACATGGAAAACCGATAACAACAAGTTTGAAAGACCATACCAAAGAAATTATCAAAGAGCAGTTTGCTTCATTAGATGATTTCCTAAATAAATGGAAAAGTTCAGACCGAAAAGAAGCTATAATTGCGGAATTGGTGGAACAAGGCGTAATGGTAGAAGCCTTGTATGAAGCCGTTGACAAGCAAGTGGATTTGTTTGATTTGATTTGCCATGTTGCATACGACCAACCACCAATGACAAGGAAAGAAAGAGCCAACAATGTGAAGAAGCGAAACTACTTTACAAAATATGGAGAACAGGCAAGAAATGTTTTGGAAGCTCTATTAGACAAGTACGCTGACCAAGGCATTGAAAACATGGAGAACATTCAAATTTTAACTGTACCGCCAATCAGCGATTTCGGTTCAGTAACAGAAATAATCAAAGTATTTGGCAGTCGTGAAGCATTCGACAATGCCATCAAAGAATTAGAAAACGAACTTTATAAAGTAGCATAATACATGAGTAATATAGGCGGAGTAATAAAATCCATCAGAGATATTTTTAGAAAAGACCCTGGTTTGAGTGGCGATGCTCAACGGATTGAGCAATTAGGCTGGATGATTTTCCTGAAACTGTTTGACGATAAAGACAAAGAAAAAGAGATACTGGATTCGAAATATAAATCGCCCATTCCAACTGAATTTCAGTGGAGAAATTGGGCGGAAAATGACGAAGGTATTACAGGCGATGAACTCATTCAGTTTATTAACAATAAACTATTTCCGCAATTAAAAGACTTGGCAGTTACAGCTGATAATCGTTTGGGCGTTATTATCCGTAATATTTTTGATGGTACCAACAATTACATGAAAAGCGGAACCACCTTCCGCCAAGCCATTAATAAACTCAACGAAATTGATTTTAACAGCAGTAAAGAACATCACGTTTTTAATGCCATTTACGAAGATATTTTACAAGGACTTGCCACAAAAAAGGACACAGGCGAATTTTATACTCCAAGGGCGGTAACGCAGTTTATCATTGATATGGTAAATCCAAAATTGGGCGAAAAAATTACCGACCCAGCTTGTGGTACAGCAGGTTTTTTGGTGTGTGCCATTGAGCATTTGCATAAGCAAGTAAAAAACATTGACGACCGCAAAACCTTACAGGAAACTATTACAGGCACAGAACTAAAACCTTTGCCGTTTATGTTGAGTGTTGTGAACCTTATTACTCACGATATTGAAGTGCCACAAATTATAAATACCGATGCACTAAGCCGTGAATACACTTCTATAAAACAAGCCGACAGAGTAGATATTATTGTAGCCAATCCTCCTTTTGGTGGTGTGGTGGGCGATGGCATGGAAACCAATTTCCCATTGAATTACCGAACCAAAGAAAGTGCCGACCTGTTTTTGATTTTGTTTATTCAGTTGCTCAAAGATGGCGGACGTGCAGGAATTGTTTTGCCAGATGGTAGTTTAACAGGTGAAGGTGTAAAACAAAGAGTTAGGCAAAAATTACTGGAAGATTGCAATGTGCATACCATTGTACGATTACCGCAATCGGTTTTTGCTCCGTATGCTACCGTAAACACCAACCTGATATTTTTTGAAAAAGGAAAACAAACCAAAGAAATTTGGTATTACGAACACACTTTGCCCGAAGGAGCAAAGTCATATAGTAAAACCAAACCAATCCGAATTGAAGAATTTGATTCCATAAAAAAATGGTGGAATAAACGTGAAGAAAGTGAAGTGAGTTGGAAAGTTTCCATAGATACCATTATTGAACGCAATTATGATTTGGACATTAAAAACCCAAATAAAGTTGTGGAAGAAGTGGTTTATGATAGAAATGCTATCATTAAAAAAATTGAAATAAATCAATCTAAGATTGCAATAATTTTAGAGGAATTAAAAGCATTGGCTTAAATGAAATATAGATTAGGAGATATTTGCACCATTACCAAAGGGGGAACAGGAATAATGAAAGCTATTTCTGGAGCTTACACGATGGTTGCATTAGGCGAAGCGAATAAAACACACAACGAATTCCAATTTGACACAAAAGCAGTAATTGTTCCTTTAGTTTCTTCAACTGGTCACGGGCATGCTAGTATGAAACGAGTGAAATATCAAGAGGGGAAATTTGCATTAGGTAGTATTTTGTGTGCCTTAATTCCCAAAGATGATAACTTCGTTTTAGCAAAATACCTACATATTTATTTGCATTGGAATAGAGAAGAATTATTGGTGTCACAAATGAAAGGAATGGCAAATGTAAGTTTGCCAATGAATCGAATTGCAGATGTTATAGTTATAGTGCCAAGTATCGAAAAACAGAAAGAAATAATTGACTTGGAAAAAAAGTTAGTTGAAAGAGAATTGGACGCAGATAAACTTTTTTCAGACCAACTCACCCAACTTGAAAACCTAAACCAAGCCATTTTACAAGAAGCGGTGCAGGGCAAATTGGTGAAGCAAGACCCGAAAGACGAACCAGCCAGCGAACTACTCAAACGCATAAAAGCCGAGAAAGCAAAATCGGGCAAAAAAGAAAAACCTTTGCCACCCATCAAACCCGAAGAAATTCCGTTTGAAATTCCTGAAAGTTGGGTGTGGTGTAGGTTGGGCGAAATAACAGATTATGGAAGCAGTCCGAAAGCAGAACCATCAGATTTAAAAAATGATACTTGGGTTTTAGATTTGGAAGACATTGAAAAAACAAGTTCCAAACTACTTTGTAAAATCAGATTTAATGAAAGAAATTCATTAAGTACAAAAAGTAGATTTAAAGTAGGTGATGTGCTTTATTCAAAACTTCGTCCTTATTTGGATAAAGTAATTGTAGCCGATGAAGATGGAGTTTGTACAACGGAAATTTTACCTTTAAAATGCTATGCGGACATGAATCCTTATTATTTTAAGTATTCATTGAAAAGAGTTGATTTTTTGAAGTATGTAAATAGCGTAACAAAGGGAATGAAGATGCCAAGGTTAGGTACAAAAGAAGGGCAACTAGCCTTAATACCACTTGCCCCACTATCCGAACAAAAACGTATAGTAGCAGAAATAGAAAGACAATTAGCCAAAACCAAACAATTAAAAGAACACATAATATCCAACCAACAAGCCACCGAACAATTGCTAAAAGCGTTGTTGCATGGGGCGTTTGAGGTGGAAGAAACTGTAACCGTATGAACCCAGAAAGTCAAAATCAATTATTCCGTTTAGCAGCAGTTCTTTATGCTGACAACAACTATGAAGTTGCACCTAAAACGATTCATCGAAAAGTAATAGAATCAGTTTTATTGGAATGTGGTGCAGTGGAGTATTCTATACATCAAATAATTGACTTCGTTCAGGAACAGTACAGCATTACATTTGACGAAGAATCTGTAAAAGAAATTGTTACAAGCAAAAAAGAAGAAGGGTTTTTAACAAATTATCGAAACGGTGATTTATTTGTTTGTCTTTCAGAGAAACGCAAACAAACGCTTCAAACCAAAATCAGTAATAAAACCATTGATTTCTTCATTTCAGAGTTCCAAAAAGAATTTGCCCAATTGGTTGCAAAAGTTGATTCAAAGGCTATTCTACACAAATTTTTATATGATATTTTCAGTACGAATACTTCGAGTTTTCAAAAACTAATTGACAGCAAAAAAGACCTTTCGGGCATCATAAATCTTGAATCATCAAATTATAATGAGAAAGAAAGGGAAATAATCAATAATTTCCTGCAATGGGACAATTTTGAGAAAAACAAAGCCATATTTGATATTTCAAGTTATGCCCTTGAATATTGTATGCTCACAAATAAAAACGGAAGTTCTACAATTCATTTAGACAACCTAAAAAACAAAAGCTTTTATCTTGACACCAATATTATTTACAGGGCATTAGGCATAAATGGAGAAAACCGTCAAAAACGTTCACAAACATTTTTAAAGAAATTCAGTGATTCAGGCGAAAAAATAATCATTTCAAAATCTACTGAAACTGAATTTAAAGACGGTATTAAAGGTCATGTTGACCGCATACGAAAATTTGATTCACCAAGAGTAAATTCTAAACTCTTTCAAGAAGTTGAAGTACAGCGTGATATTTACAACTTTTATCACAAATGGCGTATCGGTAAAACCAATTATAATCTTGATTTATTTATTGCCGAAATATATTCTATCTATGATAATTTTAAGAAAGAATTTAAAATTGTAGTTGATACCCAAAAGCCTTATGATGTAAAAGACAAAAAGGTTGATGAATTATTAAAAGATTATAGTTCGAGCATATCATCATTTAAGCAAAAAGAGGGCAACGATATAATCGGTAGTTCTACCATTGATGCTGAAAATATCCTTTGGATTGAAATGAAAAGAGAGAATAAAGCTCAAAATATTTTTGATACAAAATACTTTTTCATATCAACCGACCAAGGTTTACGGCGTTGGGATTATCAACGAGAAGATAAAACACCGCTTGTGTTATTACCAAGCCAATGGATGAGTATTTTACTTCGCTATTTGAATCGCACTGAAGATGATTTTAAAAGCTTTGTAAACTTTCTGAATCTGAAAAACACAGAAGTCCTGATAAATAGTGAAAGGCTTCATGTTGTTTTGGCTGGAATTGCTGAAATGACAACAAGCATTGAACAGCAACGAACCATTTTAAATAATTTAGTAGAGAATAAGTTTAATGGCGTTGTTTTGAAACATATATCAAATGAGCAATTGTTTGAGAATGCAAAAAACTATGCAAAGAATAAACTTGAAAGTGATGTTGAGAATCTCCTAAAACAAAATGAGGACTTAACATCAAAACAAGAAAGATTATCCGCAGACATTGAAGAGCATAAAACCGTTGTATCAGGTGAGCTTCAACAATTGAAAGATGAAAATCAGGGAATAGGCAAGAAACTTACTGAAAAAGAAAAGGAAAATCTTCGTCTTAAAGCCAGTCTGATTGAGAAAGAAGAAAAAGAAGAGTTAAAGAATTGGCAAAGACCTGCAAAATGGTTGTCAGTTCTAGGTGGTTTGATTCTATTGTTTATCTATTTGATTTTCTTCAATCAGGCATGGGAATACAATTACCCTTATAAATTGATTCAGTGGATAGACAATTGTAAGAGTACAACACAAGTTGCAATTCTCGTTGCAATTGCAATAGGTCTAGTAACAAGTTTGTGGAAAATTTGTGAATTTGTTTGGTATCGTTTTGCTCCGTCTGATAAAAAGAAAGAGAAATTAAAATCAATAAGACAGGAATTAAATGAAAAATACAAATAGCCACCCCACAGTCGTAAGCACATTTGCAAGCCCGCACGAGCCAACGCTCAAACCAAAGGCTTGCAAAAGAGCTTCCGCCTTTCCAGCCCGAGTAACCGCCTTTCAGGACGGTTTTAGGATTGCCCACGCTCAAAAAAACAAAATAAATTTGTGCTTCGTGGATAGGTTGGTGCAGATTGACAAAGACTTGAAAATAAAAGCTAAATTAATGACAAACAGATAGATATGAATGAACACCAGTTGCCAACACGCGGTATAGTTAATTGCCGGTGCAGTGCGTATTCGAGCGGCACAGCTCGTATCAAAAGTAGTTGTAACTTGATAGGAAAGTGCTTCGAAATCGGCAACTAACCATACCGCCATCCGTTGGCAACAAGTGTAAAAAGACAGACGACCAGACAGATACGATAGTGATAAATAATAACGAAAGAAAGGATTTAGCTTTTTGATAGGACAGTGCAAATCTGATGGAAATTTATTTTGTTTTTTTTCTTCCCCCCCCTCAAAAAAAAGAAAGAAACCCCACCCACATTGCACACATTGGCAAAGCCCCACGAGCCAACGCTCTAACCAAAGCTTTGCCAAAGAGTGCAATCTTGCCACCTCGTTCAACTAATAAAGAAATTATTCTAAATTTATTCTAAATTGATATTTTTATTTGTGCTATGAAAATTTTACTCATTGAAGACGAAAATGAACTTGCAGAAAGCATTATTGGCTATCTGACAGGAAATAAATTTGTTTGTGAGTGGGCAAACAGTTTACATTCCGCAATGGATAAAATTTCTGATTATGAATACGACTGCATATTATTGGATTTGATGCTGCCCGATGGCAATGGCTTTGAAATTTTAAAAGAACTTAAAAGTCAAAACAAAATCGAAGGTGTAATCATTATTTCTGCCAAAGAAACTTTAGAAACACGGATTGAAGGGTTTAATCTGGGTGCTGATGATTATCTTACAAAACCTTTTCATTTATCTGAGTTATTAGTCAGGATACAGGCACTTATAAGAAGAAAAAACTTCAATGGCAACAATATTTTATTTTATAACGAAATTGAAATTGACATTTTATCTAAGACTGTAAAAGTCAAAAACACTAAAATTGAAATTACTAAAAAAGAATTTGAATTGCTTCTGTTTTTGATTGGAAACAAAAATAGAGTTCTTTCGAAAAGTGCAATTGCAGAGCATCTTTCGGGTGATATGGCTGATATGCTCGATAATCACGATTTTGTTTACGCTCACGTTAAAAACCTGAAAAACAAACTAAAAGGTGCCGGAAGTTGCGATTATTTAAAAACAGTTTACGGATTAGGATATAAATGGCAAAATGACTAAAAAACTTTTAAATACAACATCAAAATCTTACCTGTTATTTACAATTATATTAATTGTAATAGCGGCTCCTGCTTTTTATTACGTTATTCAAAATTTGTATCTCGAAGATATAGATGAAGGATTGGAACTTCACAAAGATGAATTTTTAAAATACTCAAGTATCCAATTGAAAGAAGCCGACATTTCTATATGGAACAGATATAATCGTGATATAAAAATTTTGGAAAACCAATCTGCAAAAAGTGATACTTACTTTTATAAAAATTATTACGATTCATTGAGTGAAGAAAATGAACCTTTTAGGGAATTATATACTCCTATTTCCATCGAAGGAAAACCTTATACCTTGTCAGTTCGTGCGAACATGGTCGAATCTGAGGATTTAATAATAAGTATATTCATCATTTTTATATTTTTATTAAGTTTTTTACTCCTTGGATTATTTTTTATCAACAAACGATTATCGGCTAAACTTTGGAAGCCTTTTTACCTAACTTTAGAGAAAATAGAAATGTTTGAGATTGATAAAACCAATCAACCACAGTTGACCAAAACGAACATTGAAGAATTTAACCGGTTGAATCAAAGTATTGAAAAACTTATAGAGAAAAATACTACCATTTATAGAAATCAACGAGAATTTGTTGAAAATGCAGCACACGAGTTACAAACGCCTTTGGCTGTTTTTCAAGCAAAAATTGATACTTTGATTCAACGCTCAGATGTAAGTGAAGAACAATCGGTGATTTTGTGTTCTTTAAATGAGAGTGTTTCACGATTAAACCGATTAAATAAGAACTTATTGCTACTTTCAAAAATCGAAAATGAAATCTACAGCAGCATAGAGCCAATTTGTATAAATGAAATTATCGAAAAACAACTCGTTTTTTTTACCGAACAAGCTCTTTCAAAAGGTATTAGTTTAAAAACAGAATTGAGCAAAAGACTTATTATTCAATCAAACCAAACATTAGCCGAAATTCTTATTAGCAATTTATTTATGAATGCTATCAAACATAATATAAAAAACGGCCAAGTATGGATAAAACTGACTGAAAATTCGATTGTTTTTTCAAATACAGGAATCCCGCAATCATTAAATAGAGAAAAGTTATTTTTACGTTTCTCAAAAACAAACCCTTTGGAAAAAGGAAACGGACTTGGTTTGGCTATTGTAAAAAAAATAACAGAGATTAACCAATGGTCTGTGTTTTATTCTTTTACCGAAAACATTCATTCTTTTTCTTTGATTTTTTGAAAATTCAAAATTTCTTCTAAATCGGGTTATAATATTGCGATATAAATTTTAATTCACATAAAAAATTACAGAAATGAAAACATCAAAATTATTTGTCATTGCTTTTGCAGCAATCAGCATCAATGCTTGTGCTCAAAAACCTAATGTTCCTGAGAAAGTAAACAAAGCCTTTACACAAAAATTTTCTGATGCCAAATCGGTAAAATGGGACAAAGAAAACGAAACGGAATGGGAAGCCGAGTTTAAAATCAATGGACAAGAGTATTCGGCGAACTATTCTACAGATGGCGTTTGGATAGAAACCGAACATGAAATTGAAAAATCAGCCATTCCGGCTAATGTAAAACAAACTTTGGATACCGAATTTGCCGGCTACAAAATTGAAGAAGCAGAAATTTCGGAAACTGCCGAAGGAAGCGTTTATGAATTTGAATTGGAAAAAGACAAAACAAATATGGAAGTAGCTGTTTCGCCCGATGGGAAAGTAGTGAAAAAAGAAGTAAAAACCGAGAAAGACGAAGAAACCAATGACTAAACTTACTATTAGACAATGCAAGCTAAATTAATTTCCACAGTAATCTTTTTCACATTTTTGATTTCATATTCATTTGGGCAAAACAAAGGTGTTACGATATCAGGTTTAATAAAGGGCAAAGCGGATTTATCCGCTTTGTCTTATGTAAATGTAGTCTTGAAAACCGAAAAAGATAGTGCCTTTGTAACAGGAACAGTAACTAACGAAGAAGGTCGCTTTACTCTTTCTAACATAAAGCCAAACAATTATTACTTTGAAATTTCTTTCATCGGCTATGCCACTAAAAAGCAATCCATTTATGTTGGAAGCCTTTCAGACTTTTTGGATATAGCCACTATCGAGTTAGAAGAACTAATAACACCATTAGATGAAGTTGTTGTTTCTGCAAAACAAGATGATGTAGGCAGTAAAATGGAGAAAAAGACTTTTATGGTTGAAGATAATATTAGCCAAAGCGGAGGTTCGGTTTTACAAACAATGCAAAACCTGCCAGGCGTAACAGTTCAAGACGGAAAAGTGCAATTAAGAGGCAATGATAAAGTAACCATTTTGATTGACAACAAACAAACTTCCTTAACCGGTTTTGGAAGTCAGTCAGGTTTAGATAACATTCCTGCTTCGTCAATCGACAAAATAGAAATAATTAACAATCCTTCATCAAAGTATGATGCAAATGGAAATGCAGGCATAATTAATATTGTAATGAAGAAGAACAATCAAGAGGGATTTAATGGGAAAGTTGGCTTCACAACAGGTATAGGTTCGTTATGGGTTCGACAAGAAAATCTACCAACCATACGACCACAATACACATTTACTCCAAAAATAAATCCAAGCGTTTCTTTTAATTACAGAAAAGACAAAGTCAATGTTTTTTTTCAAGGTGATTATTTATACACCGAAACACTGAATAAAAATGAATTTGTAACAAGAAGTTATGACAATGGTGATGTGATAAATTCGCAATTAAAACGAAATAGGAATACCCATTTTACAACAGTCAAATCTGGAATTGATTATACAATTAATAACCAAAATTCATTAACAATTTCAGGGCTTTTTGGAAGTGAAAAAATAATTGATAGAGGCGACCAACCGTTTTTTAATTCAGACAATTCAGAAAGATATAGATTGTGGCAGTTTTTGGAAGATGAACTAAAGACAACGGCAATGGCAACTGCCTCCTATCAACATAAATTTAAACAAGCAGGTCATTTGTTTAATATTGGGTTGAACTATACATTTCATAGAGAAGATGAAAAATATTTTTATGACAACTATTTACCGTCAAAAACTGGAACAGATGCTTTTAAATTATTATCAGACGAGCAGGTTTATGACTTTAATTTCGACTATATTAAACCACTGAAATACGGACGAATTGAAACAGGTGTAAAACTTCGCAATAGGAATATTCCAACAAATATGCAATTTATACCAGGAGTAAATTCCGTTTTAGACACAAATGCGGGTGGTTGGGCAACCTACAAGGAGTTAATTCCTGCAATTTATGGTAACTATATTTTTGAAAACAAAAAATGGGAAGCAGAGTTGGGTTTGAGAATAGAATATGTGAAAATTCAATATGATGTCAATCCTAATCATAACACTTATAGTAGCGATGGATATAATTATACACAGCCATTTCCTAATTTTAGATTAGCATACAAAATAAACGATAACAATAAAATTTCACTATTTTACAATCGCAGGGTTGATAGACCGAATGAAGTTGATATAAGAATATTCCCTAAATACGATGATGCTGAAATTATTAAAGTTGGAAATCCAGCTTTGCGTCCACAGTTTACCAATTCATTTGAGCTTGGTTACAAAACAAGCTGGGAAAAAGGGTATTTTTATTCTGCCGTCTATCACCGTTTTGCGAAAGGAACAATTACACGAATTTCGATTATTGCTCCAAACAGTGATATAATATATGCAATATTTCAAAATGCAGGAAGAAGTTATAATACAGGTTTAGAAATTGTGTTGTCTCAGGAAATCGCAAAATGGTATTCCTTCAATTTAAATATCAATGGATACCACAATCAAATCAACGCTTTTAGTGTTGAAAATAAATATCCAGTTCCAAACACGTTTACAGACGAAAAACAAGAAATTATTTCAGGAAATTTTAAACTAAATAACACTTTTCATTTGCCTAAAAACTTTGATGCTCAATTAACCGCGATATATTTGGCTCCCGACATTATTCCGCAAGGAAGAATTGCACAACGGTTTTCTTTAGACATTGGAATAAAAAAGAGTGTACAAAAAGGAAAAGGTGAATTGTTTTTAAACGCAACAGATATTTTAAATACAATGATTATTAAAAAAGAAATTCAGGGTAATGGGTTCAATTACATTAGTAGTGATTATTACGAGACGCAGGTGATAAGACTTGGTTACAATTACAAATTCTAACCCACAGTCGTAAGCACATTTGCAAGCCCGCACGAGCCAACGCTCAAACCAAAGGCTTGCAAAAGAGCTTCCGCCTCTCCAGCCCAAGTAACCGCCTTTCAGGGCGGTTTTAGGATTGCCCAAGCTCAAAAAAACAAAATAAATTTGTACTTCGTGGATAGGTTGGTTCAGTTTGATAATGACAAGAAAATAAAGCTAAATAAATGATAAACAGACGGATATGAATCAACACCAGTTGCCAACACGCGGTATAGTTAATTGCCGGTGCAGTGCGTATTCGAGCGGCACAGCTCGTATAAAAAGTAGTTGTAACTTGATAGGAAAGTGCTTCGAAATCGGCAACTAACCATACCGCCATCCGTTGTGTGTTATTTAAACCAACCCTGACGATATGATTAATTTTGACAACCATATAATTCTGGATAAATTTGATTCTTGGCCAAAAGACGTTTTAGAGC
>RZYD01000333.1 GCA_009930445.1 Bacteroidia bacterium
GCTTGCAAAAGGAGGATCCGATCCTTCGGCCAGGGTATGAACTGTTGTGCATGGAAAATGGATTGGCCGCTAATCCGGTAAGCTCCTACACCGCTTTAGATGCGCATGGTGAAATTGGATTTTATGCGATTGCCCGCTCCGGGGAGGCCCCCTTTCTGCGCGCCATCATGATGGTCTGCTTTCTTCCGGGTCAGGATCAAAACCAGTATTTGCTTTGGGCGAAAACTCTGGCTGAGCAAACCGGAAAACCCGTGATTATTCCAGTTGTTAGTGCATCCAATTCCCCGGGCCGTTTGCTTGAAAGTATCAATGCGGTTGTTCGCTTTGCTGAGAATGTGCTAGCCGGGAAATGTCGGTTATTGGCCCGTAATGCGGTGATCGATCTTTTTGCCTACGGCCTGGGAATTCCTGTAGCACGGTTCTTAACCGAAAGCAGTACAATTACCCTATTTCAACGCTCCAAAGTATTCCTTTTGGCCGAAACGGAGGCCTTCTGTGCCCCGGAATGGATGAAAGAAGTCCTTGTTCAACCGGAAATGGATTCGGCCTCCGGCCCGGTGCATTCCCTCCGGCAACTGGAACCCTTTATGGGATGGCCCGGAACCAGCGACCATCAACAAAACCGCGAACACTATTTTATTATAAACCTTAAATGGCATACGCCCGTACCGGCATTTTCATCCCGTGGCACCACCGGAGCCTGGGATATTGATTCCGCTGTTTCGTGTATTAACCTTGGACTGAACTATCCGTTCAATGCTGCCAACCTTTTTCCGGTTTCCTTTGCACAACAACAGGCTCAAATTGATTTTTATTATGCCAAAATATTTAAGCTCGCTTCCTGGTTTCTGTGTGGTATTAATTAAGCCCCCCGGTTTTTGTTCTTCTTCTTGAACCTTTTCTTTTTTCAATTGTTTATCAAAAGTTATGTTATTAAATATCTGTTAAATGTAGAACAATATTTTTTAATAATTTGAAAATCAATTAATTAAGATTAGATATATATGAAACAGTTTTTTGGGGGTATCTTATTTTTCATTTCTGTTGCTGTGTTAGGGCAAAATGGTGTTATCAAGGGACGCGTTTATAACGCAGCGACAAACGAACCGCTCCCCTTTACTAACATTATTATTTATGGTACTACCGTGGGTTCCACTTCCGACCTTGACGGAAATTATATCTTTACGGGTATTTCCCCTGGTTTTGTACGCTTACAGGCTTCTTCAGTGGGTTACAAAATGTTTATCAGTGAAGAAGTTATGGTAACTTCTGCCCGGGATGCGCTGGTGGATATTGCTATGACGGAAGTGGCCACCCAACTGGAAACAGTAGTGATTACAGCTTCACCCTTTAAGCGGTTGGAAGAAAGCCCGGTTTCTATGCGTACGCTGGGAGTTTCTGAAATTGAAAAAAGCCCGGGTGCCAACCGGGATATCAGTAAAGTGATTCAAACCCTTCCCGGTGTCTCTGGTTCGGTGAGTTTTCGTAACGATATTATTGTGCGTGGCGGCGGGCCCAGTGAGAATGTTTATTTCCTTGATGACGTGGAAATACCGTATCTTAACCATTTTTCCACACAGGGTTCCTCTGGTGGCCCGGTGGGGATTATTAATGCTGATTTTATCCGGGAAGTCGATTTTTACAGCGGGGCTTTTCCTGCCAGCCGCGGAAATGCGCTCAGCAGCGTCTTTAATTTTCGACAAGTGGATGGCGATCCGGATAATCTGAACTTCAAGGGTTCGGTGGGCGCTTCCGACCTGGCATTAACCCTCGATGGGCCCATAGGGAATAACACCACTTTTACTGCCAGTTTTCGTCGTTCCTACCTTAAATTTCTCTTCGATATCCTGGGTCTGCCCTTCTTGCCTACCTATAACGATGTGCAGTTTAAGGTTAAAACCAAATTCGACCTCAAAAATGAGCTTACTGTTATCGGGTTAGGGGCATTGGATGACTTTAGTCTTAACCTGGGTATTGAAGACCCGGACGAGTCGCAGCAATATATTTTGGGGTATATTCCGGTCAACCTGCAGAAAAGTTATACGGTAGGTGCTGTATATAAGCATTTTGGGCAAAATGGGTATGATTTGTTTGTGGTTAGCCGCAATTACCTGAACAACCGGCAATTTAAATATGCTAATAACGACGATAGTTCGGAGGAGAATCTTATTCTGGATTATAATTCCGATGAGATTGAGACCAAATTCCGGTATGAATATAACGGACGCAGCGGATTCTGGAAATATAATTATGGCGTTGGTGCTGAATATGCACAATACCTGAATACTACCTTTCAACAACTCTTTCTTAATAACGAAGCCACAGAATTTAATTATGCTTCTGCGTTGAACCTTTGGGGCTACAATCTTTTTGGGCAGCTGAGCCGAAAATTCTTTAATGAGCGTCTGACTGGAAGTTTTGGCTTGCGTTTCGATGGCAATACCTACAGTGCGTCGATGCAGAATCTTTTGAACCAGACTTCCCCCCGGTTTTCACTGAGTTATGCCGTGCGTCCTGATTTTTTTGTCAATCTTAACACCGGAAGATATTTTCAGCAACCTTCCTATACCACAATGGGATATCGCGATCGCAATAACGTGCTTGTCAATAAAGAAAATGATCTTACCTATATTCGTGTCGATCATCTTGTGGGTGGTGTGGAATACAACCCAACCCGGGATTCAAAAATTACGCTGGAAGGGTTTTATAAATGGTATGCCAATTATCCGTTTTCTGTAAACGATCGTATCAGCCTTGCTTCCAAAGGTGCTGATTTTGGTACTTTTGGTGATGAAGAGGTTACTTCTACCAGTTCGGGAAAAGCGTTTGGTGCAGAATTCTACATTCGGGATAAATCTTTTAAAAACTTTAATATTATTCTCTCTTACACTTATGTACGCAGCCTATTTACCGATGAAGACAATACGTATATTTCCAGTGCCTGGGATAACCAGCATTTACTTACAGCTCAGGTATCCCGGAGTTTACCCGGAAACTGGGATGTGGGTATGAAATACCGCTTTGTGGGTGGCCCGCCGTATACACCCAATGACTTTGAACTTTCGTCTGCGATTTTGGCCTGGGATGCACGGGGCAGAGGGTATCTTGATTACGACCTTTTTAAT
>RZYD01000334.1 GCA_009930445.1 Bacteroidia bacterium
AGGAAGGGAGGGGTACCCAAACCACTGATAAAGCATAAAGATAGTAAGTTATGGAGATCTCATAATACTTACTTTTAACAATTGACGGGACATCCCCCTTAAATTCGGATGAAAAATCAAAAAGCTCATGAAAAGAACAGGGTGAGGTCCAAACATTTTCTCCGTGATAGAAAATGATTGGCAATATCGGTATGAACCCTTCTTCTTTGTGTCTTGCCTCCCAGATTCGAACCATATAGCGCAACACCTGAAAAACTGTCAACGGATCATTATAGCTTTTGTGTTCCATCAGGACATAAACAAATGCAGCACCTCCACTTTGCATCCCAACCTTGTATAGCAGGTCTGAATAATGCTCCTTGAGCCGATCATCCACAAAATGCCCATTCATCAATTCCAAGGTATTCAGCTGCAGTGCGCCGGTAAGTTCTTCTGGAAATTGAGTCGACAGAAAATCACGCGCGGCATCTGCTTTCGAAAACACCTCTTTGAAAAACGGTCATGTGGATTGGTTATATCAATGGAACTCATAAACTTCTTATCCCGAAAACAAGCAATCAATCAGAATCGCATACTTACACAACTTGCTCCGTGCTCTCCAGCGAAGCGGGTGATATAGAAAGATTTTTAACCACAGAGGGCACAGAGGGCACGGAGTGAAGACCCTTTCCACCTATCATGTTGGAAGCCAGTTCTTTCATACCGTACCACATGGAACGTTTGAGGTTTCGGCAGAATTTCTTCGAGACATTGTCCACACGGAGCACGACGTCGTCTGGGAGGTCGACATTTATTTGACTGTTACGTGCCATTACTCTGCCTTCATTTTTTGAAGTTCCGTCACAATTTCTGTAGCCCACGCCACTACAACCTTTGCCACTTGAATAGTTTCACACCATTCATTGTATTCAACGACTTCATCAGCCCCTGGATAGCGAGTTGCCACAGAATAGCTGGTTAACTCGGCGGCATCCAAGGCAAAAGAGGGCAAGGGCAACCTATTTTCAATCAATCCCAGTAAAACACCTATATTATGTGTATATGGAAATTTTACGGATTGTGCTATCAACACAGCTTTAAGCGCTTTCTCAACGGCTTGTTGAGCATGAAAGCACAAGTCTTCAAGAAATATGTCTTCAGCATAGCGTGAAGCGATGATTAAATCGCTGTTGGCTCGTTGCAACCATGCATTGGGGTTTTCGGCTACTATAGATTTATCTTGCATAGAGAAGTTTTCCATCTTTAATCGCATCACTTATCACTGAGTACGGATTATCCTTGTTACGTTCTACGTCCTCTGGATGCACCACAACGATGTCAACAGGATGTTCGAACCCGACCATGCTCCTATATATTTCTTTTGCCAAATTGCGCCTATGCACATGACCTTCAATTACCAAGATGTCATAATCACTGCTCACCATGGATGAATTCAGGGCTCTGGATCCGAAAAGAATGATCTGCTCTGGATGAGCCACTTCTAGAATTTTTTTAACAATTTTTTCAATATATGAATCAGCCATTTTAATCACTCACTTTATTTTCCCCAGCTATCTTTACTTGCCCCAATGCAATCAATGCCCGATCCGTCCTCGAATGGAAATCATCGCCCCATCCGGCGGAAAAATCCCCGCAATCAAACGCAGCAGCGTAGTTTTCCCGCATCCATTCTGCCCTATCAACCCCAGACATTCCCCACGTTTGAGTTCGAAGGATTGTTCTTTAACGCCCAGAATTCCGATGGCCTAAGGCCACCATCTGAAGGATGAGGGGTGAAAGGTGAAGGCTGAAATTGAGATTCCGTGTGCTCCAGCGAAGCGGGTGGTATAGAAAGATTTTTAACCACGGAGGGCACAGAGGGCACTGAGTGAAGACCCTTTCCACCGATCATGTTGGAAGCCAGTTCTTTCATGCCATACCACATGGAACGTTTGAGGTTTCGGCAGAATTTCTTCGAGACATTGTCCACACGGAGCACGACGTCGTCGGGCAAATCCACTTTTGTCTGTGCGTTATTCATTTACAACCCCAGCGTATGATACAGGGCTTCATCAATACGTATCATATTCTTTATCTTTCCCAATTTTCTATCCAATTCACCATCGCGAATAGTCGCGATATTGTCCGTCATAATCACTGAATTCGTTAGCAGACCCGAGTTTTTTCCTTCGGTCGTATCCAAATGAACAAGAACACGAGATGCATGGTTCGCACGATCAAGATTACTACTGATCATTGCAACCACATGCTGTTGCAAACCCGTTGCCAAATGGTCGCTTTGAATGATAATTACGGGTCTCTTTTTTGCTGTTCGCAAATCTGAGTTTGGAAACAAGACAAATACGACATCACCACGCTCAAAGATCATCATAGATATCCATTTCTGGCTGATTCCAATCATCGGAAAAACACTGTAGCCGATGCCGCAAGTCTCCGGCTTCGGTTTCATTAATACCGTGTTCTATTAAATCCACATTTTGATCGTCCTCTAAAAAGGTTATCAAAACGGCCATCTGTCCGATTTTGTGGTCAGGCTTTCTTAACAGCTCAATGTTTCCATTTTTATAAACACCTCTAAGAGTTTGCATCGTGTTGTTCTCCGTTTCTTTGCATTATCGAGAACGAACTGTAACGTCCCAAGAGACCACCCTTTTTCAGCTTTCAGGTTTCAGCCCTCATCCTTCCCCTTATATCATCCTCTCCACCAGCTTATCCTCACTCACAAAGAACAACCGCCACGCAAGAAGGAATACGAGCAGAGACAATCCTGCTGTAATAAAATAGCCTGTGGGCTTATAAAGTCGACCATAAATAAGTATATCGCGACAGGAACAGATTAAATAGGTTAATGGATTCCATTTGATGATGGTTTGCACAATAGGATTAGCAATTTTGTCGGAGTAAATGACAGGTGTCAGATACATCCCAAAGGTCAGAGCCATATCAATTATACGACTGACATCCACCACAACCACATTTACCATAGATGCAATTAGTCCAATACCGGCAGCAAAAAAGAACAGTGGCAACGCCACAAGAGGTAACAATATCGCTTTCCATGACGGGAAAATACCAAAAGCAACCATGATGATCAGATTTAAACCAAAA
>RZYD01000335.1 GCA_009930445.1 Bacteroidia bacterium
CAACAGGCATCTTTGAAAGCAACAACAAAGCCATCCAACACTGGAAAAATTATCAGCATATTCAACATAAACGCAAACGCTGTTTTGTTAAATTATTTCATGTGCCCGAATAGTAACCTGTTTTAAAATTTGAAAGTACGTGTATTACTCAATTGAGCCATACACTGACTCAAGGCCATCGCACAAGAAATGGTAAAACAGCGTGCTTCTTTTCGCCCATCATAAAAATTATCTTTGATGAATAAAAAACATTTATCCCTCCTGATCCTTCTTGCTGGCTTCGCGCTGTTGCTTGTATTTTTTGCACCGGAACATTATCTGTTTCCACGACCCGTCGACACCTTTGTTGTACATGGCGAAGATGCAACACATTTCCAAAAGAAAGAGGAATGGTGGTTGGCCATGCACCGGGCAGCACCTGGTGTGCAATGGAAAGGGATGGATAGAAAAGTCCGTTATGACCGGCATAAAACGGCCATTTCTGCAAAAGGAATAACAGGCGATTGGTCAGAAGTGGGTTCCAATAATCTTTCAGGACGCACGCATCTTGCGGATTATGATCGTGAAACAGGGTATGTGTACCTGATTTCCAGCGGTGGAAATATTTGGAAAGGATTCCCTGAAAATAATGATTGGTATTGTATTAATGATCACTTTCAGATAACGGGCGTACATTTTTTTCGCCGTATTCCCGGACCTGCAGGAATACGATGGGTGGTTGCCACAAGCGATTGGGATATTCAGGGTGTGTTGTATTCCGACGATCAGGGCGTAACCTGGAACTATACTTCAGGGCTGGAAAATACGGCTGAATGGGGCACTGTGCGAAGAGTTGCCCTGATCATACAAAACAATTTTCCTGTTTTTTATGCTTTGACGATGGAGTGGGATTATTCAGCGTGGAATAAAATTGTTTGTATTTATAAAAGTACAGACCTGTGTGTCAGTTTTCAAAAAATTGTGGAGTACCCTGAACCGTTGTTTGGTACGGAAGCTGAATTTGATATCTGGGCTGACTATGATCGTCAGGACAAAGTATTTGTGTTGGAAAATGAAAATTTCGGATTTGTCGATAGTCAGGATCAGGTTACCCAAATCGGCTCATTACCCGACGTAAGCGGTGATACCCGACTGGCGGGCTTTGACAATGGAGTACAACAAAAATTTTATGCATCGAAGACTACCAATACTATCAGCCAGTTTTTTGCTTCTGCGGATGGTGGGATTACCTGGAATCAGCGGGGAACAGTGGCGGAAAGGCCTTTTCAAATGAATTCGCTCGCTGTTTCGGTAATCGATCCTGATATCGTTTACTTTGGCGGAGTGAATGCCTATAAATCGATGAATGGTGCCGTAGGGTGGACTAAAATCAATGAGTGGTGGGAATACTATGGCGAGGAGGAAACCAAACTTCATGCAGATATTCCCGGCATAAATCCATTCAGCACAGGGGAAACGGAATTACTTTTTATCAATACCGACGGAGGAACCTATATGAGTACGGATCAAATGGCTTCGGTCGGGAATATTTCGATGCAAAACCTCAGAGTTAGCCAGTATTATTCTACCTATACCTATAAAAATAATACTAATGTAATCTACGGTGGTTCGCAGGATCAGGGTTACCAGCGCACGGTTTCCGGACAAACCGGAGAAGAAGTCTATGATTTCGATCAGCTGATATCAGGTGATTACGGACATATTGTATCCGGGGATGACGGCGCTTCCACGTGGAGTGTTTATCCGGGTTTTGCTATGTATTATCCTTCGGCGGTTAGCGGGACTTCACGGAAAACCTGGGATTTTATCGGAGAAAACTTTTACTGGATGCCGCAACTGATGTCTGACCCCTATGACCCGGCCGGTTGTTTTCTCGCCGGAGGCAGTACAACTTCCGGCTCCAGAATTTATTACCTGCATTACGATGGTTCTTCCATCACGCATAGTGAAGGAGAGTTCGATTTTAGCGAAGGCGGGGATGCGCGGATTACGGCCATGGCCTTTTCGCCTTCCATCCCGCAACGACGCTACGTACTGACTTCTTTGGGCTCTTTTTTTTCATCGCTGGATGAAGGCAGCACATGGCAGAAAAGTCAAGGCTTTTCAGGGCCCGGAACCCACTATTTCTATGGCGCCGCCATCGCAGTCTCCGCCATCAATCCCGATATGCTTTTCCTGGGAGGTAGCGGTTATTCCTCGTCCCCGGTCTTTGTCTCCTACGACAACGGAGCTTCATTTACTCCTTTTATCAATGGACTTCCAGGCACGCTGGTTTTTGATTTGGCCTTAAACGAGGATGAAACGATCCTTTTTGCCGCCGCAGAAACTGGTGCGTATGCCTGTGATCTGGCTTCGGGGGTTTGGTACGACCTGTATGCTTCCGGCGCACCGGATCAGGCCTATTTTTCAGTGGAGTGGGTAAATAATTTCGCGCGTTTTGGCAGCTATGGTAGAGGTATCTGGGATTTTACACCTATAAGTGCGCCATCTGCAGGCTTCATTGCCGGACAAACCGTTGGGTGTGAAGGAATGGAGGTGCTGTTTCAGGATATTTCTTCTAACAATCCGCAACAATGGCTCTGGGAATTTGAAGGAGGTATTCCCGAAACATCAACCCTGCAAAATCCACCTCCGGTTATCTACGGAAATAAAGGTAGTTTTTCGGTCTCCCTGACGGTTTCAAATCAGAGTGGATCGAATACAAACATTAAGGAGGATTACATTCACGTATTGGCAATGCCTGAACCTCCGCAGTTGATTATGGCCCCGGATTCAGTTAAACTTACCGATATGACGACCGACCTGTATACGGAAGGTTCTCCCGATGCTCTAGGGTATCAGTGGTTAATTACTCCTGCTGAGGCCGGTACCATCGATTCAGACGAAATGTACGCAGTATTGGTATGGAGTGATGGTTTTCTGGGTGAAGCAGAAATATCGGTTTCAGCTTACAACCAGTGTGGCCAGGGCGATTACTCAACCCCCATAACGATTACACGTTATCTTAATGTAGGATTGGTTGACAATAATTCGGAAATAAATTTGTTTCCTAATCCGGTGAAAGAATTCCTGAATTATAAATTTCCTCCCCG
>RZYD01000336.1 GCA_009930445.1 Bacteroidia bacterium
GTAGTTCCTGAACACCAGGCATATAAACTGGTTGTATAGCGCATCAGAAATCCGGGTGCGTTGCCTGAATCGTCGGTATCAAAGGTGACAAAAAGCGTGTTGCCCGTTGAGTACTGTGTTGCCGGCGTATCGTTTCCGGTGTATTCGGCCAGCAAGGGCGCTGAGGCGTTGCTGCCGTCGTAAATACGTAATACATCACTGCCGTCAATCTCGAAGTTATCAATAAAGAGCGTAATGCCGGTAATCGAATCGTTAACGCTTTGGGGTTGGATTAACCAGCTGGCAGAAGTGTTATCCAGATAATTTTCCAGGGGCCCGGAGCCATCGGTAAAGCGACCGACTTTGTGCGTCAGGGTAGTGGCTCCTTGTGCGTAAAAGGGGTATTGTTGCGTTGGGATAAAGTCTTTGACAATGGCATGGTTAAGCGTATATCCGCCCGCATCGGTACTGGCGAAATATCCGTTTCCGTATCCGCCCCAGCCAAAATTAAAGTGGAACATATAAGTGGTTCCGCTGTAGGTATATCCATCTACAACGAATGCGTGGCCATAACTTGGCGGTTCTGTTCCGGAATGGTACATGGGTTGTCCTGCATCCAGCTGACCGACAAGCAATGTTTCCCATTGGGCATTTGTCATTCCTGATTTGGCCTGATACACAGCATCTTCATAACGTAAATAGTTTTCCAGTGCGGCAGGTACATCCGGACTGTAGGCACCTGACCCGTCGGGGCCATAGGTCATGTGTACTGCAATACCGCAATGGTATTGCAGTTCGGCGATGGCTTTGATTGCATCCTGATGGCTTCCAGCGCTCACATTGTCAAGCATAGCTTCCCACTGGTATTCAGTGTTTTCAAAGTCAGCACTCAGTACGCCATAAGGATATTGATAATATTGCCTTGAACCTGTACCTGTTTCCGGGTATTGCCAGTAATACATGATCATCGACATTGCAGTGGCAACACAACCTGCATAGGTGTGACCGTTGGCCGGGCTCGCTTCATCTTCCGGGGCATAGTAGTTATAAGGCCAATCCTGGTTCCAGGTGGCACTCACAAGCACGGGAACATCCCTGACCTCTTTCACGTTGAGTAATTCGGAATAATTCCCGGTAGAATACTGATTCCAAAGGTTGAGAATTTCAAAATCCGGTGCGAGGGCATGTTCCCGCAGGTATTCGATGTTGTTTATAAATTCTGAAATAAACCATGCAAAATGCGCTTCCTTCTCTTTTGGGTAAGGGCTTTCCCATGAATATCCGATAACGGGAACCATCGCATTTTCTGCTGAAATAATCACATATCCATTATTTAATGTAAATACATAGAGGGCTACTTCACCATTTCGCTTCTCTTCTATCACATCTAAAAATTGAATATCCTGAAATTTTAATTCGCCTTTGAAGAGATTATGCTGCTGGAAATAATAATTTCTGGCCACGATCTCCGCTTCATTTTTACTGACCTTTGCGGCAAAAAGGTTTATTCCCATTAGAACCACGGCCATCAAGAGTAGTAGTTTTTTCATGCTGTAATAATTTGGTTTTTGACGGTAGTTTGTAACGCTTCATTGCTGAGAATAATGAATTTTTTTTCGGATGACAGGCAGCAATGCGTTTGTTTCATACTGATACTGATTAATATTTAGAATAGGGGCAAAGATATAAAAGTTTACCCATTTATTTTATTTTTGTCTTTTCAAAACGTTTTACTCCGGAAAGTGTTCAGCAATAATTCATTAAATCATTTTTTTTTGGATTTATGATGAGTCACGATCCACAGTGCTTTCATCGGATAATTATTTCGGGGTTGTAAAAAACTTAATACCTTTGCATCCCACGAAATCAAGGTTATTAGCAATGGCAATACTCATTAAGAATATTAAGCAGTTGATTCAGGTAAACCGTAAAGACAAAAAATTTGTGGCGGGTTTAGAAATGGCGGAGTTGCCCTCTATCCCGAATGCCTTTTTGTTACTTAAAGACGACAAAATTGATTCGTATGGTTCAATGGCGGAGTTGGATATAGCGGTTTCTGATTACCGTCAGGTAGTAAATGCGGAGGGATGTATTGTTATGCCTGCCTTTTGCGATTCTCATACCCATCTTGTTTTTCCTGCTTCCCGTGAACTGGAATATGTTGACAAAATTAAAGGCTTATCGTATGAAGCAATTGCTGCCCGGGGAGGAGGAATATTAAATAGTGCAAAAGCGATCCGGGAACTATCGGAGGATCAGCTTTTTGAAGAAGCCATGCAACGGTTGAACCTAATCACCACGTATGGTACTGGTGCGGTTGAGATCAAAAGCGGGTATGGACTTACTACCGAATCGGAGATAAAAATGCTGCGTGTAATTCGCCGGTTAAAAGAAAACAGTGCATTAACCATTCGTGCAAATTTTCTGGGGGCTCACAGCATTCCTATGGAATATCGGGGTCGTCAGCATGCCTACGTAGATATTGTGATTCATGAAATGCTTCCCCGTATTGCCAACGAAAATCTGGCCGATTTTGTGGATGTATTTTGCGATAAAGGTTTTTTTACCGTGGAAGACACGGAACGGATTCTTGAAGCTGCCGCACGTTATGGGCTTCGGCCAAAAATTCATGCCAACGAGCTGGATTATTCCGGCGGGATTCAAACCGGAGTTAAATATGGCGCCCTTTCAGTCGATCATCTTGAGTTTACGGGTGATATAGAGATTGAGGCACTTCGAAATAGTGGTACAATGCCTACGATTTTACCGGGTGCTGCATTTTTTCTGGGGATGCGCTATGCACCGGCACGCCGGATGATTGAAAACGGACTCCCGGTGGCAATGGCCAGTGATTTCAACCCCGGGTCGTCGCCCTCTGGAAATATGCAGCTTATTCTTTCTATGGCTTCCATTCTGTATCGGCTTACTCCTGAGGAAGCAATTAATGCAACAACACTCAATACTGCTTATGCCATGGGTGTTGAAGATATCCTTGGCTCAATTGATTCAGGAAAGAAAGCTAATATCATCCTTACAAAACCCATAAGTGGAATTGAATACCTGCCGTATGCCTATGGGGATAATAAAGTGTGGAAAGTATTTATCA
>RZYD01000337.1 GCA_009930445.1 Bacteroidia bacterium
TGCATCTTTTGTTTAAAAAAGTTTTCAAAGATAATTTTTATTCCCGAGAGAATCGATATTTTTGCGTCAAGTGAGAGATTTCATGATCCGTCAACTTTTTGAAGAAAATCCATTCGTATTCAGTCTCCTGGTGCTTTATGCCCTGAGTTTTCTGATCCAGATGTTTTATTACTGGGTTTGGCTGTCGGGGATTGCTTTCCTGGGGCGTCGGCCTGCCTGGGAAAACAACAAGGGTGTATCGGTTATTCTTTGTGCTAAAGATGATTTTCATCATCTAGAGAATAATCTTTCCTACATTCTTTCCCAAAATTATCCGACTTTCGAAGTGATCGTGGTCAACGACAATTCGGTCGACGAAAGTGATTTGCTTTTAGAATCACTCACAAAGCAATTTTCAAACCTCAAAGTGCTGCGGATGAATAGCAGCCTGAATTTTTTTAAAGGAAGAAAATTCCCCCTCTCCATTGGCATCCGCTCGGCATCGTACGACACCATCTTGCTGACCGAAGTCGACTGCAAACCGGCATCACCCTACTGGATACAGCGTATGATGTCGGCCTTTGATCCTTCTAAAGAGGTAGTACTTGGTTATCACGCCTACCCGGCAACAAAGGGGGTGTGGAATAAATTGATCCGATATGACCATCTTTTTTCCGCTCTGCGCTTTCTCTCCTTCGCACGACGTAAGTATCCCTTTACAGGAACAGTGAAAAATCTGGCCTTTAAAAAATCTGTCGTTCAGCATCAAAAAGTCCTTCCCGACCTTTATTATATCACTGCAGGCGATGATGACCTTTTTATCAACCGGATCGTAAACCGGAAAAATACTACGCTGCAACTTCACCCGGAAAGTTTTACGATTTCACAGCCCCCGAAATCATTCCGGGGCTGGACTGCCCTCAAGGGGAGTGAAAATGCCGGTACAGCCTATATTAAGTTAAAACATCGATGGATGCTGCGCGGGTATGTGATTACACAATGGCTTTTCTTTGTGCTCTTTATTCTGCTGATTGCACTTTTTTATTCACCACTCCTTGTTACAACACTATTTCTGCTTCGTGAAATTTCTCATGCCATAATAATTAAATATAGTAGTCGAAAACTTAATGAACGGGATTTATTTTTAACTTCGTTCGCTGGAGAACTATTTATGCTTTTGATAAATCCGATTATCGTGCTTGCGGCACGAACTACGAAAACAACGAAATGGAGGTAAATACAAAACTGACACCCAAAGCACAACGTGATTATGACCTGATTAACGCGGCCATTCGTAATAACGACCGCAAGGCCTATACAGCGCTGATGCAGTATTATCAGGACGCCCTCTATTTTATGATGTTAAAAATGACCAATTGTCCGACCGATGCGGAAGATCTTACTATTGAAGCCTTTGGAAAAGCTTTTCGGAACCTCAGTCAGTATACCCCGGAATTTGCCTTCTCTACATGGCTTTTTAAAATTGCTTCCAATAATTGTATCGACTTTATCCGACGAAAACGTGGTTTTACCCTTTCGCTGAGCGATGGACAGGAAAATGAAGAGGGGGTGGAGCAGGTTATTGAAATACGATCGGAAGACCGTGACCCCGAAGAAGAAATTATCCGTAACCAAAAGTCTGAAATTTTACATGAGATTGTTAATAAATTAAAACCTCACTACCGGATACTCGTTGAACTTCGGTATTTTGATGAGTACTCTTACGAGGAAATTGCCCATGAGATGAATTTACCGCTGGGTACGGTGAAGGCTAAACTATTCCGTGCCCGTGATTTGCTTTTTAATATGCTGAATGATGCTAAGGAGATGTTTTGATGACCTTCTTATTTTCTTATGCTTCGCATTTAATGATTCAGTGATTGATAGTAGCAAGTTAGCGGCTGGGCGGCGCGTAGGATAGTTATTTGAATAGCAGTAGGTTATCGAATCCGCTATGGTTATGCTGTATCATCCGGCTATGGGTGATTTTTTTATACCCCAAGGTTTTAAATCCTTCCTTTGCAGCGTGTTTGTGGTTTTTCTATTCCAACCTTAACGTACGTAAATTTTGAATATTTGTTAGTAAGTTTTTACATGACAAAAAAGAGCGAAACTTGAGCTATTCACTCTATATTAGTGAATTACAACCTTGATATGCCCGACTTCCTGCGATAATGAAAAAATTCTTATTATATATATTCCGGGTTGCAATGTTGTGGTGTTCAACTCAACTTCTGGTTTATCTCCTGTTCGTTTTTCAATCCCAGTGTTTTTCCCTGTGATAGAAACCATGGAAATTTTGCCATTACGGTATTTTTCCGGAATACGAATTTTTATTCTGCCCTTTCCGGGGTTCGGAAATACCGCTGGCCAATCCCGGACTGGGTTCGATGCTATTGCGGTACATAATTCAAAGGTGATTGCAAGAGACGATTGTGTTGTGCATCCCCAACTATCGGTTACAAAAGCTGTGATTTGATGTGTGCCAATTCCAAAACCAGCCGTATCGACTGTAATTTCAGGCGTAGTTTCACCACCGGGAAGCCAATGCCATGATACCGACTGGATCGCCGATTGGATTGTGAGGTTGATTTCTTCTCCGGCACAAACCGTATCGTTGGGGGTTGCTACAATAATAACTTGATTTTCAGGAAAGACTACAATATCTGTAAAACCTGATGCGGTGTTGGCTCCGTCTTCCGCCTCAAGCCACATTCGCAGTGATGACTCTGGTGTTACCTGGGGGTCCGCTACCGTGAAGAAATATCCCGGAGGTTCGGAATACCATAAGTAGGTATAGCTTTCTGTTCCTCCGGAAGCATTGGCATTTAACTGCACTAGGGTACCCTGGCATACGCTGTCGGGTGTTGCCGTGGGCATTACCTGCAGCGGGCCTGTGCGCATTTCTATTACCATCTCATCGTTGCCTGTGCACCCGGTTTCCTGATCCGTTACCTCGAGGGTGAATTCGTGCTGCGTATAGAGCGGAATCGTGACTGTAACCTGTTGTTCAGGGTTTAAAACCAGAGCTGCCGGTTTCCATTGCCATGTGAAGTTTCCGGTACCTCCTGTTGCATTCCCCTGCAACA
>RZYD01000338.1 GCA_009930445.1 Bacteroidia bacterium
AGTTCGCTAATTAAAAAATATGAATACTTAAAATCAGAGGAAACGGTTCATATTATTGACAGATACATTCCCAGAGGCGATGCAGCCCTTGTATTTAATTTGGAAGGAGCGGTTCATGTGCGCAAAGAGAATGGGGAAAGAGAGGCCCTGCCCGAATATTTCGTAACACCAAACGTTATGCAGCCACTCATTATTGAAGTTTCAGGAAAAATGAAAAGCATTATAGCAATCTGTTATGCCTCGCGTCTTTCAAGGCTGCTAAGTATTTCGCTCAAGCCCATACCCGGAAAAAATTTTATCACGCTGGATTCGGTTCCGACAACCAACCTGGTAGCGCAGTTGCGCCTAGCCAATGATCCGAAAACCATGATCGCCCTTTTTGAATCCTATTTGTCATCCACCTGTCTTATGACTTCCTATATTCCGGATACAATCGATAAAATCTATGATTCGATATCGGCCCACGCCGTGCTAACTCCCCTGAAGGAGATCACAGGTCTGAAAGGGGAAAACGAACGTAGCCTGCGCAGAAAATTTCTTAACCGCACCGGAGTTAGTGCAAAAACCCTGTCGCGGATTATTCGCGTTAACTACCTATGGGATCAGGTAGAAAAAAAAGAAGCCGTCAACTACCAGGATTTAGTCTTTGAAGGGAAATACTTTGATCAGGCGCATTTTATCAAAGACTTCAAATCGATTCTTGGAGAGACACCCGGACAATTTTTTAGAAGGAATCGTGAAAATGTAAAGCTTATTTCAGGAAAATAGTCGTGTTGACCATTTTTTACAATCGTTTGGATTGGGGAAAGTGTATTCTTGTATCACATACACAATAATATTAACTCCTTAATACACTGAATGATGAATAAAACAAAATGGTCAGCCCAAGGCATCATTGTATTGTTATGCCTGGGCATCTTCCTATTTTCAGGCTGCACCAAGCCAGGGACAGAAAAACAAATTCTGAGTTTTGTATTTAATGAACTCGATCCTCCGGTGGAGGGAATAATCAATGAACCGGCACATACAATTGCAGCAACCGTGCCGACAGGTACGGATGTAAGCGGGCTTGCGCCCATAATAACCCTTTCAGACCAGGCAGAGGTAACGCCTGAGTCAGGGATTCCCAACGACTTTTCTATGCCTGTATCCTATACAGTTACCGCTGAAGATGGAAGTGAAGTCATCTATATCGTTACGGTTACGATCGAAGGTGGAGGTTCCTCCGACGATCCACAGTACCTTGAAGGGGAAATGTCGGAAAATACCACATTGAAAAATCGTAACAATGGCATTGATTATATTATCAACAACTGGCTTTATGTAGACGGGAATGCCATGCTTACAATAGAAGCAGGTGTTACCATCGCTTTCGCATCGGCATCATCAGGTATCGATATCCATGAAAATGCCGGAATTCATACGGCCGGAGCAGAAAATAACCCGGTTGTTTTTACAGGCCCCGTAAATAACCAAAATCCCGGTTCATGGTACGCTCTGATTATCCGTTCAGCCCGAAACGACAATGCCTTGGAATACACGTCATTTCTGAATGGTGGCGCATCGGTCGATTTTGGGATCATTGAAATCGAATGCGGAGCAAAAGTAGCTATGCGTAACTGCCTGATCAGTAATTCATCCGGATATGGAATCTTCTTCCACAATGCGACAGGCGATCTTATCGCTTTTGAAAATAATGAAATCTCAAACTGTGCAAAAGGCCCAATTTATGCCAGCGGACTGCATCAAACCCGAATGTGTGATTTATCCAACCTGATGCAGGACAACCCCGTTCCTTACATCCACGTAAGTCAATCAGATATCGATGAAAACCTCACACTGGAAGCCACAACCGTACCCCGCTTTATCGATGAATACGACATTTATGTAACCAAAACCCTTACACTTGAAGCAGGTGTTACCCTCTATATGAATGCCGACCGAAGCATTGACATCAACGAGTCTACCGGAAAACTCATCATCAACGGAACGACTGATCAACCGGTTATTCTTACCCGAATGCCCGGTGAAACCTACTTCTGGGGTGGCATTTATGTCCGCTCTGATATTGGCACCACGCTGCAACACTGCCGCATCGATTATGCCGGCCGATTTGATGAAGAAGCCGCTGTCTGGCTTGGATGGGATGCAGGTATCGTACTCTCCGATGTGGAAATTGCCTATTCAAAAAATTATGGATTCGCACATGGAGAAGAATATTCCATAACCCACAGCAATGTATTATTTACCGATTGTACGCTGGAGAATGTATATAATTATGAAACCGGTGAAGTATCGGATACACTACCCTAACAACGAACAAAAATAACAAGTGGAGAAAACAGGCAGAGAGAGATTCTTTGTCTGTTTTTTTATTAAAAAGCTAAACCGATTTAGTATTTTTACTTACTTTGTAAATAAATCGACAATTCAAAAAAAACCATCAAGGGCTAATACATCAAAAAATATGGGGAGATTAATTTATATTACCGTGATTTTCATCTTTTTAAGTTTGTTTTCATACGGCCAAAACCGCACCATCAGAGGCACAGTAACCACTGACGACGGGCAGCCGCTTCCCGGGGTTACGGTAATAAAGAAAGGAACCTTTTACGGGACAACTACCGATTTCAACGGCCGGTACAGTCTGGATAAACTTACACAAGACGATACACTGCGATTCTCCTTCATGGGATATATGCCAACAGAAATAGCCATAAGCGACAAAGAGGAGATCAATATCAAACTGACCGCTTCAGCGCGGAATCTGGATGCAGTAGTCGTTACCGCCTTAGGAATAAAACGTGAAAGCAGGGAAATCGGATATACGACCGAATCGTTCAGCGGAGAAGAAATTGAACGCAGCAACTCCACCAGTGTGCTAACAGCGCTAAGCGGCCGCTCGGCCGGAGTACAAATCTCCTCGCCCGATGGTATAGACGGTGGCACCACAAGGATTACCATTCGGGGAAACAACAATCTGACCTCCACCAATCAACCCCTGATTGTCGTCGACGGCGTTCCGCTGGAAAACGACCCCGGCCTGACCGATATTGGACGGGGGCAG
>RZYD01000339.1 GCA_009930445.1 Bacteroidia bacterium
AGGTGGTTCAGTAAGAGAAACGCGAATTGTATCGCCAATACCATCTTCGAGCAGAGCAGCAATTCCGGCCGCTGATTTAATCCGGCCCGATCGTCCTGCGCCGGCTTCAGTAACCCCCAGATGTAGCGGATAGACACGACCACGCTCCTGCATCATGGTTACCATAAGACGCACAGAATGCACCATAACCCTGGGATTGGAGGCCTTCATGCTTATCACTGTTTTATAAAAGCCCAGTGCTTCAAATGCCTCAATAAACTCCATAGCGGAAACTGCCATTCCAAGGGGTGTATTGCCATAACGGCTCATAATTCGTTGTGAAAGAGAGCCGTGATTGCTTCCCACACGAATTGCCGTTCCATTTTCCCTGCAAATGCGTACCAGCGGAGCCAATCGTTCACGAATCCGCGACAGCTCATCGTTGTATTCCTCCTCGCTAAACTGCATTCTTCCGGGCAGATTACGATCTGTATAGTTTCCGGGGTTTATCCGCACCTTTTCGACGTAGCGCGCTGCAATCTCCGCGGCTTTTGGCTGAAAATGAATATCAGCAATCAAGGGCACTTCACAGCCCTGGCTGCGAAGTGCCTTTTTTATTTCCCGGAGATTTTCAGCTTCCCGCACGCCCGGAGCCGTAATCCGTACCATTTGCGACCCGGCGTTCACCATACGAAGAGCCTGTTCAACCGTTGCCTTTGTATCGAGCGTTGAAGTATTAGTCATCGATTGCAGAACAATAGGGCTGTTTCCGCCAATAACACAATTTCCCACTTCCACAGGCAAAGTTTGCAGTCGTTGATAGGCTGCATTAAAAGAATGTTCTTGTAACATACGAATAATTTTGCGCTGAAACCGTATGGTATGCTCAGATCTGCTTCCAGGGCAGCTTCCAGCCATTAATGCTTCATCAAGGCTTCAATTTCCGCTACAGTTTTTGGAATGGGTTTACCCAGCACACGATGACCGTTCTCGGTTACCAGCACATCGTCTTCGATCCGTACTCCACCAAAATCTTTATAGGACTCCACTCGATCATAATTAATGTACTCCGTAAATTTTCCGGCCTCCCGCCACTGGTCGATCAATGCAGGAATAAAATAGCAACCGGGCTCAATGGTAAAAACATGTCCGGGTTTCAATGCTTTTCCGAAACGGAGAAATGCCAGCCCAAACTGTTGGCTACGCACCGTATTTTCGTCATATCCCACAAAATCTTCACCAAGTCCTTCCATATCATGAACATCGAGGCCCATATGATGGCCAAGACCGTGTGGCATAAAAAGCGCATGAGCACCCTGGCAGACCGCTTCATCAATATCGCCTTTCATCAGGCCTAATTCTTTGAGGCCGTTGGCAATGGTTTTACAGGCCAGGAGGTGAAGGTCGCGGTTGAGAACCCCGGGTTTAGCGGCCTGGATAGCCGACAAATTAGCCTGGAGGACAATTTCATAGATAGCTTTCTGGCGGGGTTCAAATTTTCCGCCAACAGGCACGGTACGGGTAATATCAGAGGCATAATGGAGTGTGGTTTCACAACCGGCATCAGCTACCATCATGCGTCCCGGAACGAGTGTATTGCCATGGTAATGATTATGAAGGGTTTGTCCGTTGATACTCAGGATAATCGGAAAGCTAACCGCACCGCCATTTTTCAGGGCTATCCCTTCCATAACACCAGCGATTTCCTGTTCTACCACTCCAGGCATTGCCATTTTCATGGCCGTAGTATGCATCTCCCAGGCCGTATTAATCGCTTTTTCGATTTCAGCAATTTCAAGTGCATCTTTGATTTCACGCAAAGCGACCACAGCTTTTATTAAGGCAAGAGAAGCATGACTTTTCACCATGGAGGAATGGATTCCCAAAAGGCGTTCAAGCTCTATGGCCTGTTCGCCCCGGTAGGGAGGCAGGAAATGGATTTTTCGCCCTTTCCGGATGGCACTGAGAAGGAACCCGGCCAAATCGCTGTAAGGCGCAGTATGGCCGATGCCAACGTGGGATGCGCGCTCAGCTATCAAAGGTTGGGGACCCATCCAGATAATATCATCCATATCTACATCATTCCCGAAAATATAATCCGTATTCGCGTCAATATCCATAACTCCGGCCAAATCGGGATGATCCAGACCAAAAAAATAAAGAAAATTCGAATCCTGTCTAAAATGATAGGTATTAGCAGGATAATTAAAAGCAGCCTCGGTATTTCCGGGCATTAAAACAATCCCTGAGTCTAATTTTTCTCTCAGGCTGTTTCTACGGGTGGTATAAGTTTCTTTTGGGAACATATTATTGAATTTTAGTTTTTATTAATAAACGTTATCTATTACAAATCATTGTTTTTGTTACGCATTATCCGTTCGATCTCATCCGGAGTAACAGGAATATGTGCCATCAGGTCGACCGGAGGTTCCCCGACGACAATATCGTTTTCGATCCGAATGCCAAAACCCTCCTCAGGCAGATACAAGCCAGGTTCAAGGGTCAGCACCTGTCCTATGGGGAAGGGTTCATTTTTTCCGCCCACATCATGTACATCCAGCCCCACCGGATGGCAAACTCCATGCATAAGATAGCGTGCATAGCAGGGGGTTGCAGGGTTCTGGTTTTCAACATCTTCGGCGGTAAAAAGCCCAAGGCCGATCATCTCTGCCTCCATCATTTTCCAGACTGCCTGATTGACTTTATGAATTGAATTACCGGGGAAATAAAGGTCTTTTGCTTTTTCGAAGACCCGAAGTACCGCCTCATAACAGGCGCGCTGGCGGGGAGAAAAGGCCCCTCCCACAGGAATCGTGCGCGAGCAATCGGCGGCATAATTGGCATATTCGGCCCCAAAATCCATCAGCAGAAGATCACCCTCCTGCATCACCCTATTATTATCGGTATAATGAAGAATGCAGGCATTTTTCCCGGAGGCCACTATAGGGGAATAGGCATGACCCGAAGCACCCTGTTGCAAAAAGCGCCAAGTCATAAGCGCCTCAATTTCATACTCTTTCATACCCGGAGCCACAGTTTTAAGAACCGATTCAAAAGCATTGCCGGTAATTTCGCAGGCTTTTGA
>RZYD01000340.1 GCA_009930445.1 Bacteroidia bacterium
CCCAAATCCGGCACAGCAAAGGATTACGGTGAAGCTCACCGAACCCCATTCAGAAAATATTTCTCTTCGCTTCTACGACCCCACCGGAAAAAAACGCCTTTTGGTAGTAACAGGCCAAATGAAAAACGGAGAATATACACTGCAGTGCAAAAATTCGTTAGCACCCGGGCTGTATCTTTTGGTAGTGGAGACCGGAGATAAAGTGTACTCGAAAAAAGTGCTGTTGTACGAATAAAAATAAAAAACGTTACTGCCATGTAGTAAACGGATTACGTGCAAGGTAAGCGTTATAGTAACGGATATCTCCGGTTACCTCATCACCCAGCCATTCGGGACGAATAAAATCGTCGGTGGGCGACTGCAATTCAATCTCAGCCAGAATAAGGCCCTGATTTTCGCCGTGAAAAACATCGACCTCAAAAACATGCTTCCCGGCGGGAATACGATACCGCATTTTATGAATTACTCCCGGCTCACAGAGTTCCAGTAAGGCAGCAGCTTCCTGGAGGGTAATTTCGTGTTCCCACTCAAATCGCATTATCCCCGATAGATCTCCGGGGCCTTTCACGGTAATATATCCCCGAGTTCCACCTATTCTTACCCGTACAGTCCGCTTCGGATCCGTAGATAAAAACCCTTGTTTTATGGACTCATGTACATATTCCTGCTCCGGAAATGCACCCTTAACTAAAAATTTTCGTTCAATCTCTACCATAATAATCCCTGCTTTTCTAACAAATAAAGATACACTTTTTCAAAAAACGAAAGCAAAATGGAATAACCGGCGGTTGCGTGAATAAAAAAGAGTATTTAATGAACAGAGCTTGCTAAAGAACTGGCCGCTTTTAATAAATGGTTCAAAAAAACATCCGATATTTGTAGTAAAAACAAAAATTAAACATATCGGCTGCAGCCAACGCAGAACGACAACATCATTTCAGCAATATCCACCCCATGAAACCCTTTTATTTACGTATGAAAACTCCCCTTATTTTTATTGCATTCGCTTTATTGCTTTCTCTTCCCGCCTTTCCACAAGGTAAAAACACAAACCCCACAGACAATGAAAAAATGCAATGGTTTCACGACGCCAAATTAGGAATTTTTATCCACTGGGGCATTTATGCTGTTTATGGAATTTCCGAATCATGGTCATTTTTCAATGATTATATTTCACATGATGACTACATGCAACAACTCGAAGGGTTTACAGCCGAAAATTACCATCCGGAACAATGGGCAAAACTGATCCGCCTCAGTGGAGCCCGTTACGCGGTAATCACTTCGAAACACCACGATGGGGTTGCTCTTTGGGAAACAGAACAGGAGCATTATAGCATAAAAAAACACACCCCTGCGGCAAAAGATGTCCTCACACCATTTATTAAGGCGCTCCGTAAAAACAAGCTTAAAGTAGGGTTATACTATTCGCTTCTTGATTGGTCGCATCCTGATTATCCAACATTAACACGTAAAATTTCGCGTTATTCTGACGACTCCTTACGTTGGCATCGCTTTATGGCTTTCAACAGAAATCAAATCAGAGAAATTACAGAACAATTTACGCCCGATCTATACTGGTTTGATGGCGACTGGGAACACAGTGCGAACGAGTGGAAAGCAAAGGAGATCAGACAATCGATTCTAGCCTATAACCCCAATGCAATTATTAATTCCCGCCTCAGCGGCTACGGCGATTATGCCACACCGGAGCAGGGCCTTCCTGTAACACGTCCTGCTTACCCCTACTGGGAGCTTTGCATGACCATGAATGATTCATGGGGGTTTCAAAACAACGATTTCAATTACAAAACACCCAATCAGATTATTCGTATTTTTGTTGATTGTATTGGGATGGGAGGAAATCTTTTACTGGATATCGGGCCAAAGTCCGATGGTACAATTCCTGACGAACAACAAAAAATACTGAAAGAATTAGGGCGGTGGACAAAAAAACATCAGGAAGCTATTTTTGGAACTGAAGCAGGAATTCCCTTAGATCACTATTATGGTCGATCCACCTTATCGAAAGACAGTACAATGCTGTATCTGTTTTTGGAAAACCAACCCACCGGGCCCATTGCCCTTAAGGGCATTAAGAATAAAATCCACCGTGTTTATGTAGTCGGAAACGGTACGATGCTTAATTTTGATATCAAAGGAAAACAATATTGGAGCGACGTACCGGGAATCTGTTATATCGAAATACCAAAGCACACCCTTGATTCGCAGGTAACCGTTATTGCGGTACTGCTCGAAGGTAAAATCGACCTGTATCGCGAATCCGGTAATAGCATTAAAACCAACTAATCCATATCCCATGAAAAACGGTACACTGATCCTTCTGATTATCCTCAGTACTTTTTTATCCCAGGCCCAACAGGAAGAAGAACGCTATATTCCTGAAACAGATTCCCTGGTCATTCAAAAATTGGCAGCATGGCAGGGGCTAAAATTCGGGTTACTGATGCACTGGGGGTCTTATTCACAATGGGGCATTGTGGAATCATGGTCCATCTGTCCGGAAGATTACGGCTGGTGTGAGCGAAAAAAAGGAACCCATCCCGATCATTATTATTCTTATGTAAAATCGTATGAAAACCTGCTAACCACATTCAACCCCAAGGAATTCGACCCGGAGCGATGGGCCGAAGCAGCACAAAAAGCAGGAATGAAATACGTTATCTTTACCACCAAGCACCACGATGGCTTTTGTATGTTCGACACGAAATACACAGATTACAAAATTACCGGTTCCGAATGCCCTTTTGCTGCAAATCCACGCGCCAACATCACCCGGGAAATCTTTACGGCCTTCCGTGAAAAAGGATTATGGACCGGGGCTTACTTTTCGAAACCCGACTGGCACCATCCGGCATACTGGTGGCCCTATTTTCCACCCTTCGACCGGAATGTAAATTATGACCCAGCCTTATACCCTGAAAAATGGGAGGAGTTTGTACAGTTTACGCACAACCAAATCATGGAACTCATGACCGGCTATGGGAAAATTGATATTCTTTGGCTCGACGGAGG
>RZYD01000341.1 GCA_009930445.1 Bacteroidia bacterium
GTAGCCGACGGATTTTATTTTACCATCTCCTATCCTGGCTTCACGGGGGAAGAATTACTGAATGAATTAATCTATTACGGGATCAGCGCCATATCGTTATCCATAACCGGAAGCGAGCGGCTGGAGGGAATTCGCGCCTGTGTTTCGTTGGTAATGCCGGAACAATTCGATGATCTGCGCTACAGGGTTCAGAAATTCCATGAACATCATCCCATTGAAAATCAATAAAAGAAAACCGGGAAAATTTTAAAAAATCTTTTTTTTTATTAATTTCGCTGCATTAGCGAAAAGATGAGAAAATTAATAACCCTATAAATCAAAAGCTATGGCAAAAGTCAGAGGTGCAATTGTTGTCGATAATGAACTTTGTAAAGGATGCGGCCTGTGTGTGGTAGCGTGTCCAACAAATACCATCGGCCTTGCAAAAGAAGTAAACAGCAAAGGATACAACTATGCCTATATGGAAAATCCAGAGGCATGTATCGGTTGTGTAAATTGTGCATTGGTATGCCCCGACAGCGTAATTACTGTGTACAAAGTAAAAGTATCATAACTGCTGACAGCTATTAATAATCTTAAAAATTAAAATAATGGGTGAACTTAGATTAATGAAAGGCAATGAAGTGATTGCAGAGGCAGCAATACGTGCCGGTGCCGACGGATACTTTGGCTATCCGATCACTCCCCAGTCTGAAATTATGGAAACCCTTATGGCACGAAAGCCATGGGAAGAAACAGGAATGGTCGTATTACAGGCAGAAAGTGAAGTTGCATCGATTAATATGGTATACGGAGGTGCTGGATGCGGCAAAAAAGTAATGACCTCATCGTCGAGCCCCGGAGTAAGCCTGATGATGGAAGGTGTTTCCTACATCGCAGGAGCTGAACTCCCCTGTCTGGTTGTGAATATTGTACGGGGAGGCCCCGGACTGGGTACCATTCAGCCCTCACAGGCCGACTATTTTCAGGCGGTTAAAGGAGGCGGACATGGCGACTACCGCCTCATTGTTCTCGCACCAAACTCAGTACAGGAAATGAACGACCACGTGGCCCTGGGCTTCGACCTCGCCTTTAAATACCGGAACCCTGCAATGATCCTCTCCGATGGTGTAATCGGCCAGATGATGGAAAAAGTAGAACTCTCCGATTTTACACCCCGTTTAACAGAAAAAGAGATCATTGAAAAATATGGCGACTGGGCCACAACAGGAAAACCCCGAACCAGAAATCAAAATGTGATCACTTCACTCGAGCTGCAATCGGAAATAATGGAAAAACGAAATCAACACCTGCTGAAAAAATATGAATCCATGCAGCAGGATGTGATGTACGAAGAAATTATGACGGAAGATGCTGAGTACCTCTTTGTAGCATTCGGATCTTCTTCAAGAATCTGCCAGAAAGCCATTGAAATTGCACGCGAAAAAGGGATTAAAGTGGGACTGTTCAGGCCTATAACCCTTTATCCGTTCCCAACAAAACAATTGAAAGAACGGGGACAAAAAATGAAAGGAATCCTTTCGGTGGAAATGAATGCCGGCCAGATGATAGAAGATGTTAAACTTGCCGTTGAATGTAAAGTTCCGGTTGAATGGTTTGGCCGTTTTGGCGGTATTATCCCTTCTCCACAGGAAATCGTTGACGCATTGGAACAAAAAATAATAGGAGGATAAGCCATGGCAGAACTAGATATTAAAGATATTATCAGAGAAGAAAATCTCGTGTATAAAAAAAGTACGCTGTTAACCGACAATGTAATGCACTATTGCCCGGGTTGTACCCATGGTGTTGTACATAAACTGGTAGCCGAGGTAATTGAAGAAATGGGCATCCAGGAACAAACGGTTGGGGTATCCCCTGTTGGTTGTTCCGTATTTGCCTATAATTACATCGACATCGACTGGTCGGAAGCAGCTCACGGCAGGGCTCCCGCCGTAGCTACAGCAATTAAAAGGCTCATGCCCGACAAATACGTGTTTACGTATCAGGGAGATGGCGATCTGGCCTCCATCGGTGCAGCTGAAATCCTTCATGCCTGTAACCGGGGTGAAGATATTGTCGTTATTTTTATTAATAATGCCATTTATGGTATGACCGGCGGACAAATGGCACCGACCACCCTGGTAGGAATGCCAACAGCTACCTGCCCTTACGGACGTGATATCAGCCTTAATGGGTATCCGCTAAAAATGACCGAACTGGTAGCTCAGCTTCCTGGAACTTGCTTTGTAACAAGACAATCAGCGCAATCAGCCGCTGCCGTCAGAAAATGCAAAAAAGCTATCCGCAAAGCTTTCGAAAACCAGAACAAGAAAAAAGGAACCTCCTTTATCGAAGTAGTGGCCACCTGTAACTCGGGTTGGAAAATGAACCCTGTGAAAGCCAACGAATGGATGGAAAAACATATGTTCCCATTCTACCCGCTTGGCGATCTGAAGGATTGCGAAAAATCACCTGCAGAAGAGTACAACAAGTACATGGAGGAATAAGTTATTTTCATCATTAAAAAGTAAAACCATGACAGAAGAAATAATTATAGCCGGATTCGGCGGGCAAGGTGTACTTTCCATGGGCAAAATCCTGGCCTATTCAGGAGTAATGCAAGATCAGGAAGTATCCTGGATGCCTTCGTACGGGCCTGAAATGCGCGGAGGAACTGCCAATGTGACGGTAATCCTCAGCGACAAAAAAATCAGCTCTCCCATCGTTAATGTTTACGACACCGCCATCATTCTTAATCAACCTTCCATGGATAAATTTGAGGAAACAGTAAAACCCGGCGGAGTCTTATTATACGACCCTAACGGAATTACACGTCCCCCAAAAAGGAAAGATATCAAGGTATTTAAAATTGAGGCAGCAGAAGAAGCAGCACAAATGGGAAATATGAAAATATTTAATATGATTGTGCTGGGAGCCTACCTGAAAATTAAACCCGTGGTAAAAATGGAAAATGTGATTAAAGGAATAGAAAAATCTATCCCTTCACGCCATCACCACCTGATTCCGCTTAACGAACAAGCCAT
>RZYD01000342.1 GCA_009930445.1 Bacteroidia bacterium
AAAAAGTTTATACCGGTACAGGAATACTATCAACTTTACCTTAACAACGCTGTTGAGGCGGTTTTAAATAAGTGCAAAAAACAAATCGCAGATGAGTTCTATCCTGCCCGCGGAGAACCAAAAATGCGTTTGTCGGTGGCCCGTAAAGCTGTTAACGAGGCCAAAAAGCTTGGTGTTCCGGCTGAATCGCTGGCCGACCTCATGCTGTTTTATGTTGAAACCGGTGTTGAATTTACCAACGATTACGGCGATATCAACGAACCGTTTTACATCAGTATGGAAAGCATGTACTTAAAGGCGCTAGAGTTGATGGAAAAAGAAGGTTTGTTAAAACAATTTGAAAACAGGGCTTTGCATATAGTTGATAAAACCGTTGATATTGGCTGGGGGTTTCATGATACCCTGGGCGATTATTATTATCATTTTTATTGATTTTTGGAGATCATTAAAGGAATATATGATCAACACCATGAAGCCTGAGAAATCAGTAAGGGAATTATGGAAGACAATCGGATGGATCAAACACGGTCCGTAAACTATGAGATCGCCCTGCCGGGCTTTGCGGAATGGGGGTGACAATAATCTGCCATACTGCCTTTCCTAACGGAACCGGGAAACGAACAACACCGACCATTCGCCTCGTAGAGGCGGCAGTATGGTCGCTAAAAAGCGCGTTAACCGTGCTAAAAAAAACAAAAAAATGAAAGTAGAGGCGGCAGTATGGTCGCTAAAAAGCACTATCAATAAAGCCGCAAAGGGGCGGCAGTAGCATGGTAGAAAAGAAACGTAAATAGGTAAAGCCTCCTGGAGGCGGCAGATGATATTATGGTAAGAAAATACAAAAATTGGAATGTTTCTGAAAAATACATTCCACAACTCATTGACCACCCCGAAACGGTTGCGAAAAACCCTCCTAAACCTTCTTCCATCGATCTTCCATTACACATGGTAACACCTGGTGCAGTATTTGCCATCAATTTTAATCAATCATGAACATCACCGGAACGCATCTAAATTATTACCGCATCTGCCACCGAAAGCTCTGGTTGTTTGCCAATGGGATTAATATGGAACATACCTCCGATGCGGTTTACGAAGGCAAATTGATTCACGAAACCAGCTATCCGCAGCGCGGCGACCGTTTTAAGGAAATTTCTGTGGAGGGCATAAAAATCGATTGGTTCGATTCGCGAAATAAGGTAGTGCACGAAATTAAAAAGTCGGACAAACGAGAGGAAGCCCATATCTGGCAGGTGAAATACTATTTGTACGTGCTGGAGAATAACGGACTAAATGCCAAAGGTTTGCTGGAATACCCGCGGCTACGGAAAACGGAAGAAGTATGGCTTACCCAGCCCGACAGGGAATATATTGAAGAGTCATTAAAAACAATTAAAGAGATAATCGGAGCCGAAACAGTACCGAAAAAACTACCTATAGGCAAGTGTCGGAATTGTTCGTATTTCGATTTTTGTTATGCTACTGAAATGTGACCTATGAAAAAAACCTACTACCTTTTTAATCCCGGCAGGTTGCAACGCCGCGACAATACGCTGAAGTTTACGCCTTACGATGAGGAAGGCAATGAACAAAAACCGCGCTTTCTTCCGGTTGAAAATGTGGATGACCTTTATTGTTTTGGCAATCTGGAGGCCAATTCAGCACTCTATAATTTTATGGGACAGCAGCAAATTCCCATACATTTCTTCGATTACTACGAAAACTACACCGGCAGTTTTATGCCGCGCGACGCCTTGTTGTCGGGGAAAGTACTGCTGGCCCAGACTGAATTATACAAAAACAAGAAGAAGCGTATACTGTTGGCACAACGCATCCTCGAAGGCGCTGCATTTAATATGGTGAAGAATCTTAGGTATTACCACAATCGCGGGAAAGATTTAGCGGAGATCATTGCAACAATTGAATTATTTTCGGGGAAAATCGAAGAAACAACAGCAATCGATGAGTTGATGGGTGTCGAGGGGAATATTCGAAAAACATATTACGAAGCCTTCAGCCTGATTTTAAATCATTTGCCTATGGAAGGCCGCAGTTACCGCCCGCCGCGAAATGAGACTAATGCGCTGATTTCTTTTGGTAACATGATGTGTTATAGCCAGTGCCTGCGGGCGATTCATCAAACCCAGTTAAATCCGTTGGTGTCTTTTCTGCATCAGCCCGGTGAACGCCGCTTTTCCCTTTCGCTTGATCTGGCGGAAGTTTTCAAGCCTATACTAGTCGACCGGGTTATCTTTAAAGTAGTCAACAAACGCGAAATACAGTCGAATGATTTTGAAAGCAACCTGAATTCATTTATCCTGAAACCGAAAGGGAAAAAGAAATTTGTACAGGCTTTTGAAAACCGGTTAAGCGAGACCATAAACCACCGTACGCTGAACCGCAGCGTCAGCTATAAACACCTGATAAAACTGGAGTGCTATAAGCTTGTGAAGCATGTGTTAGGAATGGAAGAGTACAAACCCTTTAAAATTTGGTGGTAATGTATATAATAGCTGTTTACGACATCGGGCATAAACGGGTGGCAAAAATGTTAAAACTATGTCGTCAATACCTGAATTGGATTCAAAATTCGGTTTTTGAGGGTGAAATTTCCGTTGCGAAACTGGAGGAATTAAAACTAAGGGCGAAAGACATTATGGAAGAGGAGGGCGACAGTTTAATTATTTTTATAAGTCGTCAGCAAAAATGGCTTGACAAAGAGATTGTGGGAAGCGAAAGGCAAAAGCTGGATACTTTTCTATAAATCAGGTTGTCGGATTATTCTTTTTGGGCTGGAATACAAAGATTGCATAAAAAAAAAGAAAAGGTTTTGTTCTTTGACATCTTGATAATGAGCGATTTATTTCATGTTGTCGAACTGTCGTAGAAAAATCATTTAATGCGATCGACACTATTTATCGTGTAAAATACTATATTTGTATACGTTAACATTTTGAAGGGTAGACTATTTTTAAGGTCGTCGCAACGGCTTTTAATCGCACCACACTGGAATTGAAAT
>RZYD01000343.1 GCA_009930445.1 Bacteroidia bacterium
AAAAAAATAAAAATTCATATCCGGCAGTTTTTATAAATTCGCACTTTATTTATCAACGCTTTTTACAGAAAATAATTACCATGGAATACAATCACAGCGAAGTAGAAAAAAAGTGGCAGCAATACTGGGCGCAGCATAAAACTTTCAGGGCAGAGAATGGGTCAGCAAAACCAAAATTCTATGTACTTGACATGTTTCCTTACCCTTCGGGGGCAGGACTTCATGTGGGGCATCCTCTGGGCTATATTGCTTCAGACATCTATGCGCGTTATATGCGCCATAAAGGCTACAATGTGTTACATCCCATGGGTTATGATGCCTACGGGCTCCCTGCCGAGCAATATGCAATTCAAACCGGCACACATCCTGCAGTAACCACCGAAAAAAATATCCGTCGTTACCGTGCCCAACTCGACCAGATTGGCTTCAGTTACGACTGGGACCGCGAAGTACGCACGTGTGATCCAACCTATTACAAATGGACGCAATGGACCTTCATTCAGCTGTTCAATTCGTGGTATGATAAAAAATCAGAAAAAGCACAGCCAATTCAAAAACTCATCGCACATTTCTCGATGCAGGGTAATGCAGCTATTGATGCAGCTTGCGCTGAAACTCCTCTCTTCACGGCTGAAGCCTGGACTGCCATGAATGAAACAAAACAACAGGAAATCCTGATGAACTACCGACTGGCCTACCTGGCTGAAACCTGGGTAAACTGGTGCCCTGCATTAGGAACAGTACTGGCGAACGACGAGGTTAAAGATGGACTTTCGGAACGTGGAGGATACCCGGTTGAGCGAAAAATGATGCGCCAGTGGTCGCTGCGTATCACCGCTTATGCACAACGGCTCCTCGATGGCCTCGAGACTCTCGAATGGTCTGAATCACTAAAAGAGATGCAGCGCAACTGGATTGGTCGCTCTGAAGGCGCTGCGGTTAACTTCAAAATAAAAAACCATCCCTACACACTCGAAGTCTTCACAACCCGTCCGGATACCCTCTACGGAGCAACCTTTATGGTGCTTGCTCCTGAACACGATCTGATCCAGACCCTCACCACAGCGGAACAAAAAAAAGAGGTAGACCAATATATTACCCGCGCGAAAAACCGTTCAGAACGCGAACGAATGAGTGAAGTAAAAACAGTAACCGGGGTATTTACCGGAGCTTATGGTATTAATCCCCTTACGGGAGATGAAATACCCATCTGGACGGCAGATTACGTACTATCAGGCTATGGCACCGGTGCAATTATGGCAGTACCGGCACACGACAGCCGGGATTTTGCTTTTGCACGCCACTTCAACCTGCCCATCCTTCAGGTGGTGGCACAGCCTGGAGAAAAGATGAGTGACCCAACAACCTGGAAAGACTCCTACGACGCAAAAGAAGGTATTATGGTCAACTCCGGACATATTAACGGCCTGGAAGTAAAACAGGCAATTAAAAAAATTATCCAACATATTGAAGAACAAAACCTGGGACACGGGAAAGTCAATTTCCGGCTCAGAGATGCCATATTCAGCCGTCAACGCTATTGGGGCGAGCCATTCCCCGTCTATTACAAAAATGATATTCCCTATGTGGTTGACGAATCCACCTTGCCTGTTGAACTGCCGGAAGTAGATAAATATCTGCCCACAGAAGAGGGTGAACCACCTCTGGCACGAGCCGAAAACTGGCAAACCGCCGAAGGGTATCCCATGGAAACTAACACTATGCCCGGTTTTGCCGGCTCCAGTGGCTATTACCTCCGATATATGGATCCACACAACGAAAACGAATACTTTTCGAAACAGGCCGTTGAATACTGGCAACAAGTAGATCTCTACCTGGGAGGAGACGAACATGCCACCGGACACCTCATTTATTCCCGTTTTTGGAATAAATTTCTTTACGATCTGGGTAAAACAGTAACGGATGAACCCTTCAAAAAATTAATTAATCAGGGAAAAATACAGGGCCGCAGCAATTTTATTTACCGGATTAACGGAACCCGGCAATTTGTGTCGTACAACCTTCGCCACAACTACGAAACTACTGCATTGCATGTAGATATCCATATCGTTCATAATGATATTCTTGATATAGAAGCCTTCAAAAAATCACGCGAAGAGTATGCCCATGCTGAATTTATTCTGGAAGAGGGAAAATATATCTGTGGATGGGAAGTAGAAAAAATGTCAAAATCGAAATACAACGTACAAAATCCCGATGAACTGGTAGAAAAATACGGAGCCGATACGCTGCGCCTGTATGAAATGTTTCTGGGGCCGCTGGAGGCGCACAAACCCTGGGATACCAGCGGTATTGAAGGCGTTTACCGTTTCCTTAAAAAACTCTGGAAATTGTATCATAACGAAAACCATGAATTTACGATAAGCCAGGAAACACCCACAGAACGGGAACTGAAGATCCTTCATAAAACCATCAAAAAAGTAGAAGAGGATATCCGTCGCTTTAGCTTCAATACTGCAGTTTCAACTTTTATGATTTGTGTAAATGAACTTACCGCAATACAATGCAATAAGCGGGCAATACTCGAGCCACTCACTATACTAATTTCACCGTATGCCTCGCATTTGGCAGAAGAATTATGGCATCAGCTGGGGCATTCGCAAACTATTGAATATGAAGCATATCCAGAGTTTATTGAAAACTATATCCAGGAAAATACTTTTGAATATCCGGTATCGTTCAATGGCAAAACACGCTTCAAACTGGAACTTCCGCTGGAGCTGAAAACTTCTGAAATAGAAATTGAGGTGAAGCAAGCCCATGAAACCAAAAAATGGATAGAAGGGAAGCAGATTAAAAAAATAATTGTGGTACCCGGGCGTATTATCAACGTTGTCGTGGCCTGATAAACCCTGCTACCTACTGTGTTTTGCCGGCAATAATAAAAACCGTTATGGTTCCGATTGTGAACAAATGAATTGCCGGGGCTGTTATTATACATAATTTCAGCATTTAAAACAACAGAGAATATGTCAGACCTTTCAACAAATTACATG
>RZYD01000035.1 GCA_009930445.1 Bacteroidia bacterium
TGCCTATTGCTGGGGTATGTTTGATCATATGTGGGGTAATTTTGACCCCGGATATGGGGTACCTCCCGTTGCTTCCGACTGGGTGCGTCCATGCTTTGCAAACGCCAGTGGTAAGTTTTATCTCGCCTCCAGCAATTGGCCTTCCAATACCAACAACAAAGTGGTAACCTATCACCTCTTTCATCACCATGGCGATGCATTTCAAACCGTGTACTATGAAGTTCCTCAAAATCTTACAGTGACACATCCGGAAGAAATAACACCCGGAACACTTTCAATGTCGGTAACTGCAAACCAGGGTGCCACCGTATGTCTGAGCAGTAACGGAGCCATTCTCGATGTAGAGCAGTCGTCCGGAGGAGCAGTTACGCTTAATTTTGTAGAAGCACCGGTGGGCTCCTTACTAACACTTACGGTTACTAAACAAAATTATTACCGCTATGAAACCATAATTCCTGTGGTCGGCCCTCCGGCTGCCGCCACATCCCCCTCACCGGCCAATAACCAGTCGATGGTGTCCATTTTTACCGGGCTCTCATGGAATGGCACCGGTGCCGATTATTACGAAGTCTATTTCGGAACCGATAATCCACCGTCAAATTTACTTAATGGTCTGCAGGTGACGGAAACGGCCTACACTTTTGCCGAACCCCTCAGTTTCGCTGAAACCTATTACTGGCAGGTAGTTGCGGTAAACAATTACGGCAGCGCAGGCAGTGAGGTCTGGTCATTTACAGCCGCCGGTGAACCGGATGAAGATTTTGAAACCGGAGATTTCTCCCTGCACTCCTGGAATATGTCGGGCGATGCTGACTGGCATGTTGTTGGCAACGCAGCAAAACACGGCAGCTATTCAGCGCAGTCAGGAACAATTTCCAACGGGCAGACCAGCACCCTGGCCATTACCATCGATTGCTCCGGGTTTGAAAAGATAAAATTCTATAAAAAAATAAGTAGTGAAGAAGGGAGTGATCCTCTTCAGCTTTTTATCGATGGTATTCTTAAAGCTGAGTGGAGCGGAGAAATCGATTGGTCGTATGAGCAGTTTTCCAGTGGCCCCGGCCCGCATACCTTTGAATGGCGCTATACCAAAGATGCCAACGGTTCGGGCGGCGAGGATAAGGCCTGGATAGATTTTATCTATTTCCCGCCAACCGCTGCGCTGGCCGCCAATGCTGGAAATGATACAGAAATTTGTGAAGGCAACGCGTATACCACCACAGGATTTGCTTCCAACCACACTTCCGTTGAATGGTCCACCGCTGGTGATGGTACTTTTGAAGATGTTTATGCATTAAATACCTTGTATACCCCCGGAACTAATGATATAAACAACGGCTCTGTTATTCTGACACTGACCGCTTTTTCCGGAACGGATCAGATCAGTGATGATGTGCTGGTTACCATTAATCGCGCAGTACAAACGGAAATTGGTGAAGGGATTATTTGTGAACAAGGCACCGTTATCGATTGGATTTCAGCGTTCAATTTCGCTTCCGCTGAATGGAGTAGTGCCGGTGACGGGGCTTTTGATGATCCTACCCTGCTAAACGCAATTTACACCCCGGGAACAGCGGATGTGGCGAACGGAAGTGTAGCACTAACCCTTATGCTTACTGCTTTTAATGGCTGTGCTGATTTTTCCGAAACGGTTACGATTCCTGTGCTGCAGATTGCTCAGATTCCGGCAATGCCCGAAGGGCCCGACGCAGTGGATGTATTTTATACTCCGGAAACCGTTTATATAACTTCCGGCGACGCGGATACGTATGAATGGCATTTAACTCCGGTATCTGCCGGCACTTTTGCTTCAAACGACCAGCAGGTCACGATTCAGTGGAATCAGGAATTTCAGGGGAATGCTGAACTTAAAGTGCGTGGAATTAACCCCTGTGGAATCAGTGCATTCTCTGAAGCCCTCGTCATTGTTGTCGATAATTCGGTGGGTATTGATCCTTTCACCACAGGAATTGCTATTCATCCCAACCCAAGTAATGGCCATTTTACCGTAACCTGGTCACCGGGCGTGAAAGAAACTGCAGAAGTAAAAATTACTTCCGCCAATGGCGCCCTGGTAACAGCAAAAAAGGTAACCGTCGATGGAACAACAACCCTTAGTTTTGATCGCAACCTTTTCAGCCCGGGCATTTATTATCTGACAATCACCGCTAAAAACGGAACTTATTTGAAAAAAATTGTAATTCAATAAAGAAATAAAGGGTTGCTAAATGGCAGCCCTTTATCACTTTTTAAAGAAATAATAGTGTGATTTTCAGTAACATAATTAACACATTCACATATAATGAATTATTGTCGGGGTTGGCATTTGTATAATTATTTTTGTAATTTTACACGCCCGATTGCGGATACTTACATTTTAAACTCTATTACAATGAAAAAAAATCTACTGCTTCGTATCTTTTCGCTGGCATTAGGCCTGATGTTTAGCATTGGCCTGTTTGCACAGGAGAAGGTTACTTTTAATGACCATCAGTATGACCAGGGAATAAAGCTGGAACAGGAAACAAAAGGTGGTGTTACGGTAACATTTTCAGTCCATGAATTCACATTTTCCGATCGTGATGTTAAAGGGGAAGCCATGAAAGGCCTTGAACTACCTGGTACATTTCTTCCAAATGACGAAGGGTATCCGGATCTTCCCGCACAGAGCCGTTACATTATGATTCCACAGGGAGCTACTGCCTCGGTAACGGTAAAAAATGCCCGTATCGAAACCTACAAAAACATTAACCTCTCTCCTGCTCCCCGTATCCCTCTTGATACAGAAAAAGGCGAACTGCAATATGAAAAAAATGCAGCGGTATATGCCACTAACGCTTTTTACCCTGAAAACCCGGTGCGAATATCGGATAAAAGCCAGGTAAGAGGGGTCGATATGGTGATGTTAGGAATCACTCCTTTTCAGTATAATCCGGTTACCAAAGAGCTGAAAGTGTATCGCGACCTCGAAATAGAGGTTACCTTCGAAGGAGGTAATGGCCATTTTGGCGACGACCGACTCAGAAGCCGCTACTGGGATCCCATCGTAATGGATATGGCACTCAATGCCTCTTCGCTTCCTGAAATTGATTATAACAAAAGAATTCTGAACAGAAATTCGAAAACAAACGTCGATCTTGAATATATTATTATTTCTCCCGATGGTCCGATCTTTCAGGCCTGGGCTGGTGTTATCAAAAATTTCCGCACCAAACAGGGTATTGTGACAGGGGTAGTTCCGTTGAGCGAAGTGGGAGGAAACTCCCCGGAAGCCATCGAGAATTATATCAATAACGCCTACAATACCTGGTTTATTCCACCTGCCGCTGTGCTGATTCTGGGCGACTATGGCACCGACCAAAATGTGAATGTTACTTCCCCGATTTGGGATAACTATTGTGTCTCTGATAATATTTTTTCCGATGTGGATGGCGATGACTTACCGGAAATCGTTTTTGCGCGTATCACAGCACGTGATGAAGCTGAACTTAGTCTGATGATCAACAAGTTTATCAACTATGAAGAAAATCCACCCCTCTCCTTCGATTTTTATAACCACCCCATTACGGCCCTGGGTTGGCAAACCGAAAGATGGTTCCAAATCTGTTCCGAAACAGTAGGAGGATTCTGGAAAACAGTCAAAAATAAACAACCGGTGCGTATCAATGAAATTTATAGCGGCAGCCCGGGTGCAACCTGGTCCACTGCTACCAATACCAGCACGGTCGTCGATTATTTCGGACCCAACGGGTTGGGATATATTCCCGCTACTCCTGCTGAACTGGGCAACTGGGCCGGCGGAAATGCTTCCATGATTAATAATGCCATTAATGCCGGTGCTTTTATGTTGATGCACCGCGACCATGGGGGAGAAACGGGCTGGGGTGAACCTGCATACCATAATTCGGATATCGCAGGCCTTGTAAATACCGATTTATGCTATATCTTGTCTATCAATTGCCTGACAGGAAAATACAACTGGAACAGCGAGTGCTTTACAGAAGCTTTCCACCGCCACCAATATGGTGCGCTAGGGCTGATTGCCGCCAGTGAAGTCTCCTATTCCTTTGTTAACGATACCTATGTTTGGGGGATGATGGATAATATGTGGACTGATTTTATGCCGGATTATGGCCAGGAATTCCCGACCAATTTCATTCGTCCCGCTTTTGGTAACGCTGCAGGAAAACACTTCCTGTATGCCTCAAACTGGCCCTATAATACCAGCAACAAAACAGTTACTTACCATCTTTTCCATGCCCATTCCGGCGCATTTACAACAGTTTATTCTGAAATGCCTACACAGGTTGAAATCGATTATGTAGATATTCTTCCCGTGGCACAGGAGTATTTCGAATTTACCGCTGAAACCGGTGCAATAGTTTGTTTGACCTATGAAAACGAAATTATTGGGGTCGAAGAAGGAAATGGAACACTGAAGCAAATGGCGATTACCCCAATGTCAAACCCCGGTGATTCCGTACTTGTCACCGTTACCGCCAGAAATAAATTCAGGTATGAAGACTATATCCTGATCGCCGGAGCTCCTTTCCCTTCACAAAACCCTTCTCCTTCCGATGGTGCTACGAAAATAGCTCCTTTTGCAACCTTGAACTGGAGCGACGGTATTGGCAATCTGGCAGAAACATATAAGGTATTTGTAGGAACCGATAATCCACCTTCTAACATTGTTAACGGAGTAGAAACCACAGAAACTACTTTTACGCTTCCCGAAACGCTCGACTATGAAACAACCTATTTCTGGAGAATTGACTCCTATAATATTTATGGTACAGTTGAAGGAAATGTATGGAGTTTTACTACCAGTGGCCCTGCGGATGAAGATTTTGAAACCGGTGACTTCTCCCTCTGGGGTTGGTATACCGACGGAGATGCACAATGGAGTGTGACAGATGTAGATGCCGCCTGCGGTACCTATTCAGCCATGTCAGGAGAAATTGAAGCGTTGCAAACTTCTTCGCTGAAAATCGATGTCAATATCGATGCTTTCCTGCCGCAAAAAATGACGTTCTGGGTGAAAATGAATGCCTCCAGTTCTTCTATTCTCGCTTTTTATGTCGATGACGTTTTTAAAACCAGTTTTGCCGGTAGTATGGACTGGACTCAGGGAATGCCTATCGTTGACCCCGGTCAACATACCCTTGAATGGCGCTTCCAGACCGGAGAAACCACCGGCCTGTCAGAAATTGCCTGGGTTGACTTTATTCATTTTCCACCACTGGCAGCCTTATCGGTAAACGCCGGAAATAATACAACCGTTTGCGAATACGATAGCTATGCCACCGAAGCAACAGCATCGAGCTTTGCCGGCCTTGACTGGACGACCGATGGAACCGGTTATTTTGAAAACCCGGCCGAACTGCATACCGTATACTACCCAAGTAACGATGATTATGCAGCAGGAATGGTGACTTTAACTCTCGAAGTATGGGATGCCGAAAACAACCACCTTACCGATGACGTGGAAATCAGTTTCATCGATGCGCCCGAAGTAACCGGTGGTAACGGTGGAATCTGTGGCGCTGAACCCGCCGTAATCGACTGGATTAATATAAGCAATTACGCTTCGGTTAATTGGTCAACCTCCGGTGATGGTGTTTTTGATGACCCCTCCCTGATGAACCCCGCGTATACTGCCGGAACACAGGATCTGGAAGAAGGTACTGTTTTCCTTACCATGAACATTCACGGTAATGCCCCATGCGGAACCCTCGACGAAACAATTACCGTTGAAGTCAGTGATGCACCTGCCATCCCCTCAATGCCCGATGGCCCCGATTACGTAGATACTTATTACACTCCGACTACCGATTATTCCACCACGGGAAATACTTCTATCTATCATTGGATACTCATGCCGGAAGATGCCGGTGAACTGGTAAGCGATGGAAATACTGCCACCATTACCTGGAGCACCGGATTCCAGGGATTGGCTACGCTAAAAGTGAACGGAGAAAATATTTGCGGGGAAGGTGATTATTCCGAAACCCTCGAAATTGTAGTGGATAATACGGTTGGAATATCCGATAATGATCCGTTTAACACCACGGTTGTGCCGAACCCCGGAAACGGAATCTTTAATTTATACCTTGCCCCACGGGGTGAAAACTATACGGTTTCTGTATTCAATGCACTGGGAGAAAGGGTTTACTACGCTGAACGGCCGGCCGAAAGTGCTAACGATAAAGAAATTATCAACCTTACAAATTCCGACAATGGATTGTATTACCTGATGATTCAGGATAAATCATCCCAAACAATCAAAAAACTAATTATAAATAAATAAAAATCTTTTTTTAATGAAAAGCACCTCAGCGTAATGTTGAGGTGCTTTTTTTTTACTTTTCAGGAACGTTTCTTTTCAATGTATTGTCTTCAGAATAGAGAAATACAAAATTTTTATTTCTAAACGTGCCACCAATACAACTATGGAATTATGAAACAAACATTACTATCATTGTTTATGCTTCTGATGGCCGCCGGTGTTTTCGGTCAGGCTAAAATAGCCCGTGAAGAAGTATTACTGGAAATAGGTACCGGAACCTGGTGCCAATTCTGCCCCGGTGCGGCGATGGGTGCCGATGACCTGGTTGAAAACGGTTGCAGTGTTGCCGTTATTGAATACCATAACGGTGACAATTATGTCAATACAGCAGCCTCAGCACGTCTCAGTTTTTATGGCATCAGCAACTTTCCGACTGCAATTTTTGATGGTGTAGTTACCGTTTCTGGAGGAAGTAATACACAAAGCATGTATTCGAGCTATCTCCCGAAATATGAGCAGCGTATCGTTGTTCCGTCTTCTGTATCCATTTCCTGGAATGGCTACCACGAAGGGAATACCTATACCGTGATCTCTACTATTCAAAAACATGCCGGGGTCAGCAATGATCTCCGTTTTCATCTTTCGTTAACAGAATCAGGCATTCAGGAAGCCTGGCAGGGCCAAACAGAACTACATTTTGTAGAACGTTGGATGGCCAACAACGGGCAAGGAGAAACTCTCGACCTCTCAGGACCAGCTCCGGTAACAAAAACCATTACCTTCACCATCGATCCTTCCTGGAACCTGGAAGAACTGGAATTGGTGGCCTTTGTTCAGGACTATGCCGATGACCAGGTGCAACAAGCCATAAAAGTAATGCTGAATGAACTTCCACCCCCCCCTCCGGTCGCTGACTTTACTGCCGACCAAACCGACTTCTGTGAAATGGGTACAGTGAATTTTTCAAACAACTCTTCCTTTGCTGATACCTATGCATGGTCGTTCCCCGGTGGAACTCCGGAATCCTCAATACTGGAAAATCCTACCGTAAATTACGTCACCCCGGGCATTTATGATGTCTCCCTCACCGTTACCAATGCAAATACCTCCAATACAAAAACAATAAACGGGTATATACACGTGCTGACAGATCCTGAATCCCCGGTTCAACCTTCCGGATCAACCCAGGTTTGTACTACGAATATGATGGATAACTACAGTATTGCACCGGTGCCTTTTGCTTCTACCTACCAATGGGTACTCACACCTGCTGAAGCTGGAGTCGTTTTTGGCGTTGGAACCAATGTGAATATCTCCTGGACAGGTGTTTATCTGGGAGAAGCTACGCTCAAAGTCAACGCATTAAATAATTGTGGAGAAAGTGAATTTTCTCCAGCACTGGAAATATCCATTTACCAGGGACCTGAGCAGTATACGGTCAATGGCGGGGGTGCACTGTGTGAAGGTGAAGAGGGCGTGGAAATTGGCCTTTCCGGAAGTTCAGCTGAAGTAGACTATTTGCTTTATAAAGATGGCGTGGCCACAGAAATAATGCTTACCGGTACCGGCGAACCCCTATCCTTTGGACTGATTAGCGCTGCAGGGGGTTATACAGTCAAAGCAACCGACCCCTCTGGATTCTGTACGGTAACTATGACCGGGTCTGCCCTTGTGGAGGTGCATCCCTTGCCTATGGTTTTTGACGTGGAAGGAGAAGGAACCTGGTGTGAAGGAACTTCCGGTGCAATCATTTCTCTTCAAAGCTCTGAAAATCAGGTTAAATACGAACTCTATCGCGATGGTACAGCCACTGAAATCACACGCATTGGCGATGGTAATGCATTGAATTTTGATGGTATTACCGATGAAGGACTTTATACGATCATGGCCGATAATGAATTATGCGTGCAGGAAATGAACGGCGCCGTGGATGTAATTCAGATGGCGCTTCCTTCCGTTCCTGCTACTCCGGTAGGAGAACCTGAAGTGTGCATCAATTATACACCCACAGCTGAATATGCTACTGCCGGAGGGAATAATTCCGAAAGCTATGAATGGTCGCTTGAACCTGCCTCCGCTGGTACCATTACCGGCAACGGATTAACCGCTGAAGTGGCGTGGGATTTATCGTTCGACGATGACTTTGCTTATGTCGCTGTACGTGGTGTAAATTTGTGCGGACAAAGTACCTTCAGCACTTCTTTCGAGGTATATGCACATATGTGTGTGGGAATAAACACCATTAATGACACCAAAACCCATATTTATCCCAACCCGGTATCCGATGTACTTCATGTGGATATAAACGGATTTGGCCCGGCTCAGTTAACCCTTTCCAATTCTATGGGAAAAATAATCCGTAACCAATCGCTGTTTCTCAACGGCTCACATTCAGAACCCTTGCAGGTAAAAACACTTGAAAAAGGGGTCTACTTACTGGGAATAAAAGGGGAACAAAATCACAGGATGTATAAAATAATTGTAAAATAACAGTATTTACCGATTGGAAAAACCGAAAACCATTTTCGAATCGGTGCCTTTAATTCATAAAAAAACAAAACAAATGAAAACATTTTTACTGCTTATTACGGGAATAGTTCTTTCCGTTGGAATAATGGCTCAACAGGTAGACCGGGACAGAGTTCTTGTCGAAATAGGTACCGGAACCTGGTGCCAATTCTGCCCCGGTGCGGCAATGGGTGCCGATGACCTGGTTGAAAACGGTTGCAGTGTTGCCGTTATTGAATACCATAATGGTGACATATACGTGAATGCAGCGTCCACTGCACGCAATAGTTACTATGGGATCACCAGTTTCCCCACCGCAAAATTTGATGGCATCGTAACGGTTTCAGGCGGCAGCAATACACAAAGTATGTATAATACGTATCTGCCTAAATATCAACAACGTATTGCGATCCCTTCCTCCTTTACCATTGATATGGAGGTGAATACCTCAGGGCTGGATTATACAGTAGACGTCACACTAACGAAAGTGGCAGATTATACCGGTACTAACCTGGTTTTCCAGCTGGCTCTCACCGAATCCCATATTGAACAGTCATGGCAGGGACAATCAGAACTGAATTTTGTGGAACGCCTGATGGCCCCCAGTGCTTCGGGTACAGCCCTCGATTTCAGCAGCAGCAATACCGTTTCCTTTCAGTTAAATTTTACCATTGATGCAGGTTGGGATATTGAATTCTGTGAACTGGCAGGATTTATCCAGGATAATACTTCCAAAGAAATTCTTCAGGGTGCGCTTAAAGTGCTGGCTACACCTGAATTTTCTATCGATGCGGAAGCATTCGAAATATTCGACCTCCCTGAAGAGATGTGCTCAGGATGGATCGCTCCTTCCGTTACCATACGAAGCAGAGGCGCTGAAACGCTTACTTCACTCGATGTGGTCTATTCGGTTAACGGCGGCGAAGCACAAACGTATGCATGGACCGGTGAATTGGATTTTCTTGAGAAAGATAGTTTTGTTCTTCCTGAAATTGCCTACGATGTGACGGAAACAAACACGGTAACGGTAACGGTAACGAATCCCAATGGGTTGGAGGATGACTACCCGGATAACAACACGATTACTGCCGAGGTTATGGAAGCTGAAACAATCAGCCCGGTCTCTTATCTCATTTTGCGCACCGATGAAAAACCACAGGAAACCACATGGGATCTAAAAAATTCTGCCGGTGAAGTAATATATAGCGGCGGCCCTTATACAGCCCCCTTGACTTTTATCCGCGACACTTTTGAATTGTATAATACCGACTGTTACGTTCTTACGGTGTATGATGCTGGTGGTGATGGACTTTGCTGCGGTTCCGGGACAGGATTTGTAAGACTGGTATCCGCCACAAATGCAACTATTATTTATGGAATGTCATTTGCCGATGAATATGTGGGTGAATTTAATGTGTTCGCACCGGTGGGGATTACTGATCTTTCCGGAACCATGAACGTGGAAATTTATCCAAACCCGGTTGAAAATCAAGCCAATATTGTGCTGAATTTGAAATCAGCAGCCCATACTACTCTTTCGGTGTATGACCTGGTCGGGAAGCGGGTGTTAACCTATTCCGCCGAAATGCTGCCTGCCGGAGCTTCAACCCTCAATCTCGATGCATCAACCCTTAATAAAGGGATTTATATACTGCATATTACTGCGGGTGATGCAACGCTTACCCAAAAAATAACAGTCAGATAATTCCCTTCACGGGAATTTCCGGATACGGCTGTCGCAAGTGTTTGTGACAGCCGTTTTTTTTCTATTTTTGATACCGGTTGGAAAGCAGGCAACGAATAACTATCATTTACTGTCTAATAACTATACTTCCAACAAATTGAATATACTTAAAACCAACGCAATGAAGTCACTTTTTATCGTTTCACTTTTCCTTTTTTCTTTTTCTGTCCTTTTTGCCGACAATGTCAAGAAAACCTACCGGTTTGAAAATCCGGAGGTAATACAGGCGGGCAGGTTTTCCCAGATACTGTTTAACAACACCCAGCAATCGGGAATAACCGGAGAACCGGTATTGCCTTATCAGATGGTTTCGTTGCTCCTTCCGGCCGGCCATGAGGCCATCAATATCCGAGTGGAATATGCTGGCGAAACAATCCTCCCCGGAACCTTTATTCTTGCACCCAAACAACCCTCCAGGCCTTTGTCAAAACCAGGGGAAAATAATTTTTCGATAAATGAATTATGCTATGCTTCCGACAGGGCTTATCCCGAACAAGGCCATGGCCTCCTTTCTACAAGCTTCCTGTCAGGTTATGCCATCGCGAATTGTGCTATAACGCCTTTAAAATATAATCCGGCAAAAAAAACGGTATCATATTACACGGAAGTACATGTGACCATCGAAACCGCACCCGGAAAAGCCTCCCGGCAGGCCCTCCGTTTTCTGCGTGACGAAAAGGCAGCCATAGAAAAAATAAACCCTTTGGTTCACAATAAAGAAATGACTCAACAGTATCCCGTAAAGGATACAAAAAACAACGACAATTATCAAAACCTTATCCTGTGTCCTCAACAATTTGCCGCTGATTTTGAAACGCTCAGCGCACTCTATCTTACTCAGGGCTTACAAACGCAGATTGTTTCCCTGGAGGAAATCTACAGTTCGGTGAATGGCCAGGATAATCAGGAAAAAATCAGGAATTTTATTATTCAGGAATATACAACCCACGGAATAACCCATGTACTGCTGGGCGGTGATGTGGAATTATTTCCTTACCGCGGTTTTTATTGTTCAGTGCAATCTTCTTCACTCTATGAAGATTATAACATTCCTTCCGATCTTTATTATTCTGCACTGGATGGTACCTGGGATGATAATGGTAACGGAGTTTGGGGCGAAATTGGTGAGGACGACCTGCTGCCCGAAGTCGCCGTTGCGCGTTTTCCATTCAACACTACTACCGAACTTCAGCATATGTTACATAAAACCACTGAATATCAAAATAATCCGGTTGCCGGTGAACTTAACAAGCCGTTGCTCGCAGGTGAAGATCTATATAGCGATCCGCAAACCTGGGGTGCCGATTACCTTGATCTGCTCATCGGATACCATGACGACAATGGCTACATTACCGAGGGCATACCGGAAAACGACCCTTACCTGACCCTATACGACCGTGATGCGGTGTGGTCAAAAACCCAGCTCATCAACGAAATCAATCAGGGCCATTCTTTTATTCATCATTCCGGCCATTCCAACTCCAATTATACCATGCGAATGTACAACTCCGATGTCACTGACGCGAACTTCTACGCCGTGAACGGGGTCGATCATAATTATACCCTGGCTTATTCCCACGGCTGCATCTGTGGTGCTTTTGATGATTCTGACTGTATTGGTGAGGTAATGGTTACAATCGAAAACTTCCTGGTAGCCGGTGCTTTTAATTCACGTTATGGCTGGTTTAACGAAGGCCAGACAGAAGGCCCGTCGGCGCACCTGCACCGCGAATTTATTGATGCTGTGTATCATGATAAAAAAAACCGGATTGGTGAAGCGCACCTTATTTCCCGCACCGAAACAGCCCCCTGGGTGAATGCCCCCGGCCAATGGGAAGAAGGTGCTTTACGCTGGTGTTTCTACGATTGTAATATCTTCGGCGACCCTGCGCTGGCGATCCGAACAGATGAATTAGTGGAAATTTCGGCAACCTATCCCCCGGCTATGGTGATTGGCGAAACTTCGCTCACGGTGAATGTACTGATAAACCAGGCTGCTACAGCCGGATATACCTGCGCCATTGTGCACGAAGGAATTGTTTATGGTACAGCGATCACGGATGCCACCGGAACAGCAACCCTTGAACTTCAGGAGTTATTTACTGAACCCTGTGACCCACAACTGTATATATCAGGGTATAATGCCGTGGCAACGGCCTTTCCTCTCACAATTGTTCCGGGTGATGAAGCTTATATAGTTGTTGGAGAAACAATTGTTACAGATGAAAACGGCAACGGAATGCCCGAATATGGCGAGGTGCTGACACTTACCACCACCATGAAAAATGTGGGACAGGAATCGGCCGAAAATGTAATGGTAACCCTGACAACAGAAGATCCTTATCTGACAGTAACCGATGCAGAAGAAACTTTTGGAACCATCGCAGCAAATGCAGAAGTATCTATTGAAGAGGCCTTTACAGTTCAAATTGCAGAGAACACGCCCGATCAACACCTGATTCAAACGCAATATAATGTAACTTCCGGCCGTGAAAACTGGCAATACAACTATCCAATCCTTTGTAATTCGCCGGTCATCCGCATGGCAGGCATGGAAGTAGTGGATACACAGGGAAATAACAATGGGCGCCTCGACCCGGGAGAAGAGGCCACGCTTTCGTTTACACTCATTAACAGCGGGCATGCAGAAAGCCTGGAAGGTACAGTCACACTGGAAAATAACGGAACGGTTCTTACCCTCCTTAATGCGTCAAAAACACTACAGGCACTGGATCCGGAATCAACCGCTGTTCTGACTTTTGATGTAATAGTGAGCCCGGAGGCTTTGCCCGGAAATATTGAAACTCTGGAACTTCAGGTAGCATCAGGTGCATTTAATTTCACCGAAACTCTACAAATAATTATCGGACTTGTAATGGAAGATTTTGAAACCGCCGATTTTTCCGCCTATGAATGGAGCCATTCAGGAAATGCACAATGGATCATTTCAGAAACTGCTCCGTATGAAGGACTCTATTGTGCCGCATCCGGAACCATTACCGATGACCAACAATCGTCACTTAGCGTTACTCTCAAAGTTACTACCGACGATCAGATTTCCTTCTACAGAAAAGTTTCTTCAGAAGCCAATTATGACTATCTCGAATTTTATATCGATAATATTTTGAAAGGATCGTGGTCAGGAGAAGAAGGTTGGGGAGAAGAATCTTTTTCAGTCGCCGCAGGCACGCATACCTTTAGTTGGAAATATTACAAAGATGGCTATGTGAGCAATGGAAGCGATAAAGGATGGATCGATTATATTATTTTCCCTCCGGTGACCATTGAAACCGGTCGGATTGAAGGGACGAATCCGGCAGCCTTCACCTTTTATCCCAATCCGGCCACCGACCGCATCATTATTCAAGTTCCGGGAGAAGGAAATACGGTTTCACTGCAGCTTTTCTCACTTTCCGGCCAACTACTAAAAGAAATTCATACCCTGACAGACGCGAAAGTTATGATGAATGTCAGCGACATATCCCAGGGGACTTATATCCTCTCCATTCTTTCTTCGGGAGTCCGCCATTCATCAAATATCATAAAAAAATAAATGTTTTTTACTCAAATTTTATATATTGCAAACAATAACAATTAATTACAAAATTAT
>RZYD01000344.1 GCA_009930445.1 Bacteroidia bacterium
ACAATGATTTATTGGGCGATTAAAGCCATTCATGAAGCATCTGAAGAAAAGGAACAACGCAATAAAGAGGAAAAAGCACTTATACAAGATGCTATGTTTTTAACTATCACACGCGCTCAGGTTGAAAGACATTTACTGATGCTCTTAGATAAGGTAGCTTCTTATAAACTCCAACATGTCATTATCACTGATGAAAAAGAGATTCCTCAAAGTGTTCTGCTTCCTTATGCAGAGTATAAAATACTTCAAGAGTGTTATGACAAACAAGAAGCTATGGAATTAGCTCCTTTGATTCAAGAGCGACTGAATAATGCTAAAGCAGACAATAGCATTTCGCATGAAGAGATGATGCAGCGCATCGATGAAAGAAGAGCGAAGCAAAAGGCTCAATTCAATGAGGAAAAAGAACATGATTAATTTTTTAAATGAACACTTTGGTGCATTGTTTGCACTTTTTATGTTGACGTTGATGATTATCACCGAATGGAAAGACGGCCATGAAAAAGCTCCTGTGTCTTCGTCCAATAGTTTTAGATCATCACAACATGAGATACTTTTTTGGATTAAGATGATAGTACTGCTTCAAAGTGCTTTAGTACTTTTTAGTATCTTCAACTATTTTAAATAAGTAAAGAGGAGAAAACAATGGATGTAGCACTATTTCAGTTTCTACCGTGGGGAATACTTTTGTTTTTAGGCATGTATCGCTTAGTGATGCATCCTATCAACCAACGTTACCAAAGAGCACTGAATCGTCTTTTAGCCAAAGAGATTGCTAGAGAGCTTTACCAACAGATACATCCTGATTTTACATATGAGTACAAGTACCATCCGGATGATTTAAACAGTCAACTACTATTAAATACGACCATTGAAACATTTACACAACTGTTGGAGGAAAAAAATGCGTAATGCAATGGTACGAGAACCAACGCACCCTGGCATCTTTTTAAAAGAAGACTATATGGTTCCACTTGGTTTATCTCAAGCAAAAGTAGCCAAATTATTGCATGTCAATAAGCGAACAATCCATGAACTTTGTACTCAAAAAAGAGGAGTCAGTGCTGTTATGGCTCTTAATCTTGAAAAACTTTATGGGTTAGAGGCTCAGTTTTGGTTAAGTGCTCAAAATTCTTACAATATTTGGCTTGCTCGGCAGAAATATGAAGATGTTTTAAAAATAGACATAGAAGAATTTAAACGTATTTGCAAACAAGATAAAAAGGATATTTAATGAGCTTTGAAAATGCATTAATTATCCTATTAGCATTCTTAGGTTTTTTAGCACTGGGTAAACTTTTACACGAGTCAAAATCATAAACGCATTATAAGACGCTATGGCTAGGTATTTTCTTATTCATATTCTCGCTACTCGTTGTTTTTATCGATGAATCATGGAAAGGAGTGGTATTATGCTGGTATTTGGCTTTTATCGCTTCTACTACATGGTTCATTGATAGGTTTTTAGACACAAAATGTCTAAGAGATTGGCTTGGAAGTATTTTTAATGGCGTTTATCTTTGGTTAACAAAGCATTAGAAAACTATTTAGCTCACTGCTCTATACTTTCATTACCAAGACAAAAACCTCCTTTTTGTGTAGATAATTTAGGCTTCTTTATAATATCACTCCGATTGCCCGGTCGGAGTGAATATTTCATCTTGCAATATTTTCAATCTCCCGTTTAAAATAGCTCTATAATCACACTATTAACTTACCTATAGGCATTCTTCATGATTATCCACCTAGACCTAGATTGCTTCTTCGTCTCAGCAGAACGTACACGTATCCCTCAATTAAAAAATAAGCCTGTTGTTGTCTGTAAAAGCGGTGATAGTAAAATCTTTTCAGTGGAAGATACAGAGAGTTTAATGACAGAATCGGTTGGTGGCTTTAATGGACTGATGCAACATAAAAAAGAGTTTCGTGGATTTGATAAGCATGAGTGGAAAAAAGAGTTTCTGGATGATAAAGGAAGGGTTCATGGTATCGTCATTGCTAAAAGCTATGAAGCTAAAAAGCATGGCATAAAGACTGGAACCCATTTAAGGGATGCTTTGTTTATGTGTCATAACCTTTTAGTGATTCCCAGTGATCATCTCTTTTATCAACAACTCTCCACCAAACTCAAAGCCTTTTTAATGACACGTATCCCAATATTAGAACAATACAGTATTGATGAGTTCTGGGGAGACTTACGCGGATGGGTAAAAGATGAAGATACCTATAGCTTTATGGCCTCTTTACAACAAGAGATTCTAGAGAAATTTGATTTGCCTATGTCTATTGGAGCATCAAGTTCTAAATGGATTGCAAAATTAGCTACAGATTTTAATAAACCTTATGGACTAACGCTTGTTAAAAAAGAAGAGATTCCACGTTTTATTCATACTATGCCTATAGAATCTTTTCCGGGTATTGGCAAAGCTTTACAAAAACGTTTTAAAAACTATGCCATAGAAACATTAGGAGAAGTCCTCAAATCCAAAAACTTAGTCTTAGGTTGGGGAACCATAGGAAAACAACTCATTGCGCGTTTAAGTGGTGAAGATAATGAAGCAGTCATTCATCAAAGAGATAGAAAATCCATTGGTATTTCTCGTAACTTTCATGTCATTCATGATAGGGATGAAGTCATGCGTAGAGCCATTATCCTCTCACGTCATTTATCACATACCATTGCAAAACTGCATCTACATCCCACCACCTATTATTTTAAAATACGCTATGAAAATGGCATTAAATCAAAAGTATCCCATACCATTGATAGAGCGTTTAGTGAGAGTATGTACCGAGAACTTACGATTAAAACGATTCAAGAGTTAGATGAGTATCCGTATTATGGAATTCATCACTTAAGCCTTCAAGTCTCAAATTTTGTAACACCCACACAAACCAAAACCTTTTCCTTACTGCATCAAGAAGAAGATGAAAAAGCCAAAAGGCTTAATGAAAAACTGACTAAATTAAGGGATAAATATGGGGTGGATATTGTGCGATGTGGGGTGGA
>RZYD01000345.1 GCA_009930445.1 Bacteroidia bacterium
CCCGACATCCTCAACATCGTTACACGGATGCGGTCTGTAGATAAATTGTCAAGTAACGACTGTATGAAAATATTGGGCGTTTTGTAGTGCATATAACAGGCATAAATAAGATTTACACCCATAATTCCGATGGTTGATTGTTGCAGAAATGTATCATTTTCAAGTAATTCAACATGCATAACCACAACGTTTGGTTTTTGTCCCTTTTCCAACTGGAACTTCATTCCCAGCCATCCATTTCCTTCGTTGGTTTTGGTGAAATTTATTGTCGAAAGGGTGTCGGCAAATGTGAAAAACAGGGTATTTTCTCCCCGCTTTTCCGATAATAAATGCGACAACTCTTCATATTCCTTATCCAGCATATCCGTTAATCGCTCTTCACTCACATACCTTCGGCTAGGGGTTCTATCATACAGATGATCGGAGAAGGATTTATCATAAGCAGAGATGGTTTTTGCGATCGTTCCGGATGCACCTCCCGCCGTAAAAAAGAATCGGGCAACTTCCTGCCCCGCACCAATTTCAGCAAAACTACCGTAAATATCATCCCTGAGGTTTATTCTTAATGCCTTTCGTTTTGTGGTTAGTATCTCTCGTTCCATTTGCGTCGGTTTAGCTGTTGTATCAACAAAAAAACAAACGAATAGTTTTTTGGGGTTTAATGCCCGATTTTGATTTGCTTAAATCCTTATTTTTTCGCTCTGTAAAAAGAAGTTTTGAATTCCATTACGTCTCTTTTGTGTGATTCTTTTTTTTGGGGAAAAGGGTTCGTTTCTCTTCTTTTTTTATTGCCGTATTACTATTATCTTTATGGCCGAAAAAAACAGTGCAGTGAATCTTATCCATCAACTGAAATATGCCCTCGCGCTGAAGTTACTGAATCGTGATGCAAAAAAACGAATCAGGAAACGGGTGCTGATTAATTTTTCGAAAGCAAAAAAAATAGGGTTGTTGTATGTGCTTGATAATGAAGAGACTTACCGCGATGTTGTCCGTTTTGTAAACAACCTTCAGGATAATGGAAAAATTGTTCAAGCCTTGGGTCGGTTTTATGGCGATTTGCAACCTCTCTATTATATTCCCAGGTTGAGCTTCGATCTGCTGAAGTCGGATACAATTGGAGGGTTGGGACAGCCTAAGGCTGAGTTTGCTGACCGTTTTATCCAAGAGGAATTTGATGTGCTTTTTTATTTTAGTCAGGATTCGCATTTTGCCTTGGAATATAGCTATGCGCTTTCAAAATCAAAACTAAAAGTTTGCAATGAAAGTGCTGTGCTCAATCCTTATACTGATCTTATGATTAAAGTGAAATCGAATAGCGCATTAACCCGTTTTCTTGATACCGCAATTCATTATTTATCCATAATAAATCATTCTGATGAATAATTTAAAGATCTCCGGAACCGGAACCGCTGTCGTAACTCCATTTACGCCCGGCGGAGAAGTGGATTATCCGGCTTTGGAAAAAATTTTGGACTATCAGACGCACAATGGAATCGATTTTTTAGTAGCACTCGGTACTACCGGCGAATCTGTAACCTTATCTGAGATTGAAAAAGAACGGGTGATTTCCGTTTTTAAAGAAAACAAAAATGGGTTACCGCTAGTCGTGGGTATGGGCGGAAATAATACCCAGGCGGTTTGTGAATCCATCAGGAATACCGATTTTAACGAAATTGATGCTATTCTCTCCGTTGTTCCTTACTATAATAAACCCTCGCAGCAAGGAATTTATCTCCATTTTTCCGCCATCGCATCCGTGGCTCCTGTTCCGGTAATACTTTATAATGTACCCGGACGAACCGGAACCAATATGACTGCTTCCACTGCTCTACAGCTTTCCCGGGATTTCGATTCCATTATCGCCGTGAAGGAGGCCAGCGGTAATATGCAACAAATTATGGAGCTATTGCGGCATAAAAGCGATACTTTTGCTGTGCTCTCCGGTGATGATGCCCTGACTTTGCCTATGATTCAATTGGGCGCATCAGGGGTCATCTCTGTGGTCTCCAATGTCTTTCCCTTATTGTTTTCAGAAATGGTCATGAATGCCCGGGGAGGAAACGAGGAAAAAGCGCTTCAGATTCATTACCAATTGCTCGAATTTATTGAATTACTCTTTAAAGACGGTAGCCCTTCGGGTGTTAAAGCTGCGCTGGAGTGTATGGGTTTGTGCCATAGCTTTGTACGACTCCCCTTGGCACCCGTATCGGAGCAACTGAAAGAAAAAATAGCGTTATTGGTAAATAAAATTTCTCTAAAATAATATCGCACAACCTGTACTATGAAAAAAATTTCCATCTTTGTTCTGTCTGTATTGTTTTTTACCACAGCCACTTTTGCACAAAAATTAGCTGCAGATCAAATTTTTAAGGAAAACAGTGAAATCTGTTTCTACTTTTTTATCGATGAAAATACTAATCTGGATAAGATTTCATCCATTATCTCCATTGATAAAGTTGAGCATGATAAAGCTCTTGCCTATGCCAGTAAGAAAGAATTTGAACAATTTTTGTCACTTGAAATTCCGTATTATCTCCAGCCTTCGCCCTCCCAGCTTGCCACAGGAATTGTGATGAACGATAATGTGGATCTGGACCTTCTTGACGAATGGGATTTCTATCCAACCTATGAGGAATATGTGGAATTAATGTTTGAGTTCGCTAACCTCTTTCCTGACCTGTGCGAAATTATCGATTTTGGTACCACAACACAGGGCCGCCAATTGCTTGTAGCCCACATTAATAACGATCTTACACAACAAGGTGAACCGCAGTTTTTGTATACTTCCACCATGCACGGCGATGAAACAGCTGGTTTTGTTATGATGCTGAACCTGATTGATTATCTGTTGTCAAATTATGGCGCAATCGATCAGGTTACTGAATTGGTGAATACCTTGGATATTTTTATAAATCCGAATGCAAATCCCGACGGAACCTACCGGGGTGGTAATAATACGGTACAAGGCGCAACGCGCTATAATG
>RZYD01000346.1 GCA_009930445.1 Bacteroidia bacterium
ATCTGCCAGCGCACGAAAAGGAACTGTGCTTCCAATACCTCAGGATCGATTCCGCGAAACACGGGACTTTGAATTATCAAATTAATATATTTCATAAAACCATTTGAATATCAATAATTTTTGCGGTTGGAACGTTTTTTTACCGAATTGTTTTTATTATTTGTTGCAATCCGTCAGGATTTGTTGCTACAATGAACAGCACGCCGCGGAAACCGGAAGGAAAGGTTTCGGTTTGTCGTGGATGGCTGATTTGGCTGATTAGCTTTCCTGAACTGTCGAAAAAACGCAGAGAGGAAATGGATTTCCTGTCGGAAACGATAAAATCTCCGGATATCCGGATAAGTTTTTCAGCGGTGACCGGTGCAGGATTGGCCACTGATAGCACTCCGGTTCCCCCGTAAATGGAAAAGTTTTGTGCCGTTACCAGCCCGTTAGTACCTCGCTCCCATGAAGTAATAAATTGATTTTCATGTACTTCTGAAATCCAGGGATGAACTTTGTCATAAGCTCCGGCGGCCAGCATCAATGGACTGTCCCACAGAGCTGCACCCTTATCGTTAAGGCCATAAATCAGCAGTTGGTCATTGGTAGCCAAACCTTCCGGGTAGCGTGAATAGAGGCAGAAAAGTTTATCGTCGGCGGTTTGGGCATCTATGCTGTAATTGAAGGTAGTGGAAAGTGGGAGCAATTCTTTTCCATTAGTGCCCCAAAGTTTATCTCCGTAAGGATCCAGTTTTTGTGCAAATAGTCCGCGGTAATTTTGTGACCCGTCGGTTTTTGTAAAAAATGCAACCACTGTCCCGTTGGAAAGGCAGGAAGCCACCGGATAGAAACAATTGAGGGCATCGGAAGCGAGCTCCACACCGTTTGGGATATAGGCTAATATGCCTTCCTCATCCACTTTTTGAACCGCTACATCGGCAAGCATATCGCCATCCCGGTCATCGCGCCAGAATAGCATAACGCCGTCATTTCCGTCGGGGCGGGCATTCATCTGATCCCAGGCCGTTATCCCGGTAAATCCGCAGATTTCCACCTCCTGGGCCCACAGGGCTGAACCATCCGCAGCGTAGCGGTTTACAAAAATTTGTCGTTGCAGGGCGGGGAATGATCCGGTTTGCTTGAAATACGCCAGATAAAATCCGCCGTCGCTATGGGGTATTGCGACCGGCCACCCCCAGGTTTTTCCGGGTTCCGTAATCGCAAGGCCTGCCAAACCCCATGCCAGTGTTCCGTCGGGTAATATCTTTTGAACCCTCAGCGTTTCGTTTACAGCCCATGTGATAATTACCGCGTTATCTGAAAGCACGCATAATTGAGGTGAATATTCAGCCTCCGTTGATTGTGAAAGGGCGATGCCATTGTTTCCCCAAAGAAATTCCCCTTCCGGATTGATCTTATACGCATAGATGTCAGGGTTTCCACTTCTCACATCCGGAAATGCAAGAATTGCATTGTTTTCTTTATCTGCCCCCAGATCATATTCTGTAATCCAGGAATCCTGCGGATGACTGCTAACGGTAATACCATTTTCAGCCCACAGGTTATTGCCTTCATAATTAAGTAATTGCAAATTCATGTGGTACCCATTATACATACTTCCATAATAAGAAACATAATAATGGTGATCAGTGGTTGGTACTACTTTACTTACCGCTCCATTGGGGTAGGAGCTAATTAAGGTGTTGATCAGGGTATCCGTTGTCCATTGGGCCTGTGTCAATCCATGCAGGATCAGTAAAAGAAAAAGAATGCGTGTTTTCATACCTGGTGTATTTCAGTTGTCTCTTCAAAGGTAATCATTCTGAAGTTTATCATTTAAAAAAAAGCACTACCTCTTGCTTTTGTAACAAGGGTTACAAAGGGGTGGTTTACGTCCGGTTACCTTTGCCACAAAAAATAATCCTGATATGCAACGACAAATTATCACGATCGACGAAACGCTATGTAATGGTTGCGGCGCCTGTATTCCGAACTGCCATGAGGGAGCCTTGCAAATTATTGATGGAAAGGCACGGCTGGTCAGTGACTTAATGTGTGACGGGTTAGGTGCCTGCATTGGATATTGTCCGCTGGGAGCCATTACCGTGGAAGAGCGGGAAGCGGAACCTTATGATGAGGTGAAAGTGATTTCCGGAATGGTTTCAAAGGGTGAAAATACAATTTTTGCGCATCTGAAACATTTAAAAGACCATAGCGAGTTTGGTTTTTTGAAACAAGGACTTCGCTACCTGGAGGAAAACAGAAGTTCATTGCGCTTTAATCCCGATTTGATGCTAAAGCGAATTATTGAAGAAGAACCTGCAGAGCGGGTATCACAAGCTGAAGGGCAGCTACCTTTAATTCAGGAAAACGGATGTGGTGGCGGGTGTCCCGGCCTGGCGGCTGTCGATTTTTCAAATCTGATATCATCCCCTGATACCGTATCGGAAAAACCTGCAAATTTGTCTTCCACATTGACACACTGGCCGGTTCAGTTGCATCTCCTCAACCCCGATTCATCCCATTTCAGACGCACCGACCTGCTTCTTGCAGCCGATTGTACCGCGTATACTACGGGCAGGTTCCACAGCGCCTATCTGAAAGGGAAAACCCTGGCCATCGCTTGTCCGAAACTCGATTCCGGTCTGGATAGTTATATCGGTAAAATTCGCCGGCTGATCGATGATGCAGAAGTAAATACCATAACAGTTCTTCTGATGGAAGTACCCTGCTGTGGCGGTTTGTTGGAAATTATCCGGCACTCAATGGTACAAGCGAAACGAAAAATTCCGGTGAAGGTGATTGTTATTGACATCCATGGTGTGCAGCAAAGCGAAGAATGGATGATGTTTTAACCCGTATTTGCGTATAGCCTGAAAAAGGCCGTGTGCGCCTGTTTATTCATAGTCAAAACTGCTTCCTCCCAGAAATTCTTTCATAAGCGAAGTGGGAGGTATTTCTTCTGTAGATATAGGAATAAAATAACTAAAAAA
>RZYD01000347.1 GCA_009930445.1 Bacteroidia bacterium
TGGCAATTTCCGCCACCTCCGGATTTTTTTCAATCGTAATCAATTTAGCTTCCGCGGGCATTGCCAATGCCATGGCCAGACTGGCATACCCTGTAAAAGTGCCGATTTCGACTATAATCATTGGATGTTTCATCCGCACGAGCATCGATAAAAATGCACCCTGAAGATGGCCACTCAGCATACGGGGCATCAAGACTTCCAGATGGGTCTTTCGGTTTAATTCATAGAGCAATTCAGATTCAGGCGTTGTGCAGGATTCTGCATAGGCTTCAATCTCAGGGAGTGTCAGAAAAGTTCCCTGTCTTCCTTTGTCATGCTTCATACTATTCGTGTTATTGAACCTGCTGTTTATTCGCTCCTCCCCATGGTCGCCCTAAGGCCTGAAAATCTTCAATCGTTCACCGGTTGTGGTAAGGTATTCTGAAAAACAACGCACCGTCAAACAGGAATGTACCGGGATAATGCCCAACAAGGCGCCATGCTGAATAGCACGCAGCAGCCCGGGGTTAGCCTGAATTATTCCATGTTCCTGCGAGAGGGCGGTTACAAAAATCTCTTCCGCTGGCCATTGCCATCCTGAATCCGTAAGCCAAACAACCTGTCCGAACAATTTGACACCCTGACTATTCTGAATGCTTTCTTTGGATAAATGAACCCCTCCGCAATGCACAATCACTGTATTTCTCTCTGGATAAATCCCTAACACAGGTGCGGCAACTGCCACTGCTATCCGGCTGCGATCGCAGGAACCCAGATTTTCCTGCATCAAATCGTAAAAAACAAAATTTCCGGGCCTTACCTCATCAATTCCGCTGAAATCATCCATAAGAGAACATCCGGGCGTATCGCCTATCGAAATAATTGCATCCGGAAACAACCGAAACCACCTTTTTTTCAACCGTTTCATTTTTTGCGCTACCTGTAAAGAGATCTTCACGATCTCCTCTCGTGAGGTGGCATGATAGGTATGTCCACTATGCGTCAAGAAGCCTCTGAACTGAAGATGTTCCGATTGATGTATCGCAGTAAGAATTCGATCGATGGCCATTCCGTCGTCAATTCCAACTCCACTTCGCCCATACCCACAATCCATCTTTAAGAATGCGCCTACAGGCATGGATAATCTACGATCCAGCCCTCTGACTGCCTCCACGCTATCAATCAAAATATGAATCCTGGCCTTTGGGAGTAGCTCTTCCAGAAAAGAAACCTCGCGCAGATTAAAAGGCATTGCCACAGTAATATCCTTCCACCCGGCGGCAATAAACCACGCTGCCATTCGCAGCGAAGAAACGGTAATCGCTGTTACCCCAACCTCACGAAACCATGAAGCCACACCCCTACTTTGATGGGTTTTAAAATGTGGACGAAACAGGGTTCCGGAAGCCAATGCCTTCCCGGCCATTTGCCGGATATTTTCCTTACAAATCTGCGTATTAAGAATAAGTTCCGGTTGAATAATCTGGGCTGTATGCATTGTGCAAAGGTATGAAACCTCCGCACACTATTAAAACATAAAAAATTGTCAGGGCATAATTACAGGGATTTTATGGCCACACCGTTGACAAACCGCACCGGGACCAAGGCCGGTCAGCCCGGTCGAATAACCGTTACGGCGGATCAGCCGGTGATTACATACCGGGCACAAGGTATCCTGCCCGGTGGAATTCGGAACATTACCACAATAAACATAATCCAGTTTTTCCCGCGCAATAGCAGCAAACGCCTCAATCGTTGAAACAGGTGTTGCTGGTGTTGTCATCTGATAACACGGAAAATAACGGGAGAGATGCAGCACCGTTTCCCGGCCCAGCGTCGTACGGATCCAGGAAACCATACGCTGAAAATCTACCGGATTATCATTTGCCTTCGGAATAATAAGATGCACGACTTCGAGATGGCGACCTGAGGCAACAATCCTTTCCAGCGTTTTTTTTACAGGAGCAAGGGACGAAGAGGTGTACTGGCGGTAAAACGCCTCTGTAAAGCCTTTCAAGTCGATACTAAAAGCATCAGTTACTGCCAGAAGCTGATCGAGTGGTTCCGGTTCAATAAAGCCATTGGTAACCAACACGTTTTTAGCACCTCGCCGGTGTACCTCAACGGCTACATCCATCATAAATTCAAAACCGACAAGGGGTTCATTGTAGGTATATGCAACTCCGATATTGTTGCTGCGCGATAATGCCAGATCAGCAACCTGAGTTGGATCAGCCCGGGTCAAACCATTATAGCCCTCCACCCCCGTCTGGGATATTGTATCGTTTTGGCAAAACCGGCACCGCAGGTTACACCCCACACTTCCAATACTCAATACCGGCTGTCCCGGATAAAAATGATATAACGGTTTCTTCTCCACCGGGTCAAAACTACAGCTGCTTATCCACCCGTAATTTAGGGCCAAAAGCTTCCCGTCCACGTTTTTTCTGACTCGGCAAATACCCATTTTACCATTCGCCAGAATGCATCGGTGGGGACACAGGTTACATTGAACCCGTTTATTTTCCAGGCGGGTATAAAACAAAGCCTCTTTTCTCATCATCACCACAAATTTACAACGCAATTATCCAAAATCATATTTCCTGCCCATTTCTATGGCTCCGGGTTTCAATCGTTTTACTATTTTTACCATCCGGGAGCAAATGCCGTTGAATCGTACCTTAACATTTCGCATATTTGCCACCGGTGGTCAGGGCATAAAAACGAAGCCAGGAAACAATCAGGTTTGAACAAGAAGTACTTAACCCCTTCGCATGGTAAACAATAAAATCCAACTGACTGAATAAAAAAATATTTACAGATGAAAAAAATATTGTGGATGCTTATTGCAATAACCGGGATTACCTCCTGTACATCCAACCCTAAAAAGGAGGTAATCACAGAAAAAATTCAGTACGATGTATCGGTTCAGTCGCAGGAACAGGACTGGTGGATCAACAATCTGGAAGGATCAAAACGGGAGCGCTTTATCA
>RZYD01000036.1 GCA_009930445.1 Bacteroidia bacterium
CTTTTCCATCAGTGGTCTCCTTTGGTTGAGTACCGCCAAATCTAACCGATTTGGCGTGGAGACCACTACCTACTTTTAACAATTTATGGGACATTACCTAATTTCACAGTTCTCATTCGATAAAACGACAGAGATTTTGGTTCCGCCAATATCTAACCCAATAAAATAATTCATATGCTTTTTATTCACTAAAAAGAGGCACCATTTCTGGTGCCTCTATCATTGATCACTGATAAAATTATTTCTTAATTACAGATACACCTGTATCAACGTATTCCGTAGTGATGGTTTTACCATTAAGTACGTCAGCGGCCGTTTTAACGCCTTCATAACCCATTACGTCCGGATTCTGAGCCATTGTGCAAAGGATATATCCTTTGTCGATTAATGATAATATCATATTGGATTTATCAAATCCGACGCCAACAACAGCTCCGCCAGCTTCCTGGATGGCATTACCCACGCCAACGGTTGATCCTTCATTTGCACCAAACAAACCGACAACACCCTGCGTGACGAAGTTGGCAGCCATATCTTTAGCGATCGTCGCATCGCCATTACAATACTGCGTTTCCAGAATGGTATACGGGGTATTTGCAAAAGCAGCTCTAAAACCTGCTTCACGAGCGACCGTTGAAGCTGTTGCCGCGTTAACATTGACAATACCGATGGAACCAGCGTTCACACCATTAGCTTTCAACGCTTTAAGCATCTCACGACCAGCGGTTGTTCCGGCCGCTTTGTTGTCTGTTGCCAGAATTTGTTCACCGGGGAAATCTGCAGCACTGTCGACATAGATGATTTTAACACCCATGGACGTCGCTTCTCTTAACGCCGCAGTAACGGCATTAGGACCATTAGCAGCTAACAAAATAACATCAGCACCACCAGCAACAGCATTGTTGATCGACTCAATTTGCTTGTTGTCGTCTTTGATGTCCGGAGCCAACCATTTGTAATCAATACCGCCAAGTTCAGCCACAGCCTTTTCACAGCCGGCATTTACGTTCTGCCAATGCTGGTCCATTTGATCCATCGTGATCAAAAACACCTTTTTATTCTGACTTTTTGCGAACAGGCTTGTAGCTGCAACCATCGTAACCGCAGCAATTAATAGTGCTTTTTTCATTTTTTATCCTTTATGATAACTATTGACTCTTGTTCTTATTCATATGTACTTAGATTTTCTGCCTTTATCTCTAAGTATACTGTTGGGAGATTCACATGATTCACTCGCATTAGCAAGTGTATTAGTCGATTGCTGACACCCGTCAGCTCTGTCGCTTAAACATTTTAAACCCTTTGCCTTTATTGCTGCGAACAATCACGTCAAGAAGCACTGACACCACAACAATAACACCAATAACAATATTTCTGATGGCTATGGGAGCTCCTGCAAATTGAAGTCCGTTCTGCAGAACGCCCCAAATGGATGCACCAATGACAGTTCCAAAAAGCAGCCCCTGGCCGCCTAAAGTGGATATCCCGCCGATAACCGATGCCGCAACAGCATATAGTTCGTAAGAGGAACCGGCATCCATTGCGCCCATTCCACTGGTGGCGGTCGTTATCAAACCAACAACGCAACATACGAAAGCTGAAACTAAATAGGCCTTGACCGTGGTACTTATTACGGAAACACCTGATAGCCTCGCCGCTTCAATATTTGAACCGATGGCATATATATGACGGCCAGTTCGCGTTCTCGTTAATACAAAATTAAAGATCAGCCATAAGACTAAAGCGATCCATATCGTGTTGTACAACCCTGCTGTTCTGCCGTAATAGAAAAAGTTCCTAAACCCTTCAGCACCGTCACCAATACTATCTGTGTTAAAATTATTATTGGCAATTTGTGCAATACCTCTGGCGATGGTCATGGTTCCCAGCGTCCCGATAAACGAGGGCAGTTTACACCAGGCAACTAGAAGACCGTTAACCACGCCCACTGTAAGAGCACAGGCGATGGTAATCAGAACAGCAACGATCGGGGGAACACCTCTGGTCATCAGCGTTGCACTAATCATGCAGCTCATTCCAACGACGGAACCTATACTTAAGTCAATCTGCCCAATCAACAAGACATAGGACTGTCCGATTCCTATCAATAAGATAGGCGCAATCTGTCTAAGTAAGTTTGATACATTTCTTGACGAAAAAAACATCGGATTCATAAATCCGAAAACGACACTGAGAATGATTAATCCCGTCGTAACGGTTATTACTTGGCCCATACCGCGTATGGCTAAAAATCTTTTGAAGGGACTTTCCATGTTCTGATTCATTTTGTTTATCCTCTTAATCAATCTTTTTTTCAAACATCGTTGCGTACGATAATATTTCTTCCTGTGTGGTCTCTTTGGCCTTTAAAGATCCGGTTACCCTTCCATCACACATAACTACGATTCGGTCTGCAATACCCAGTACTTCAGGCATTTCGCTGGACACGAAAATCACGGCAATTCCATTTTGCTTTAAAGTGTTCATTATATTGTAAATTTCAACTTTAGCAGCAACATCAATGCCCCTGGTAGGTTCATCGAAAATAACAACTTTGCTGTTTCTGGCTAACCATTTAGCTACAACCACTTTTTGTTGATTGCCACCAGAGAGACTGGCGGCATTAACTTCGGCACTTGGTAATTTTATTTTCAAATTACTAATGGCCGTATTAACGATTTCCCGCTCCTTCTTCCGGTTTACGATCCCGCCCTTCTCACAGAGCTCATCTAAATTGGCAAGGGCGATGTTTTCCCGGACGGACAGCTTCGTACAAAGACCGTCTTTTTTTCTATCTTCTGGTGCCAATACAAGACCATGCCTAATGGCATCCATAGGACAATGAATCTCTATCTTTTCACCTTGAAGGTAGATTTCGCCGCTTTCTTTTGGATCAACTCCAAAAACGGCTCTGGTGGTTTCAGTTCTTCCGGAGCCCATTAAACCCGCAATACCTAAAATTTCCCCTTCGTATGCTTCAAAGCTGACATCCCTTACCATTCTTCCGGCATTGAGATTGCGTACACTGAAAATTTTATTTCCTCTGACCGTATCCACTCTGGGAAATTGTTCCTTGATTTCACGGCCGACCATATCAGAGATAATTTGCTTTAAGGTTAACTCTTTAAATACACCTTCGTTAATATATCTGCCGTCACGCATAATTGTCACAGCATCAACAATGTGCTGAAGTTCTTCCAACCTGTGAGAGATATAAACGATTCCACAGCCATCCGCTTTTATTTCTCGAATAATACGAAAGAGTTCTTCAATTTCCTTGGAGGTAAGCGCGCTTGTTGGTTCATCCATGATTAAGACTTTAGCATTGGATTCGAGCGCCTTGGCAATTTCCACCATCTGCTGCTGTCCAACAGCAAGATCACCCACAACGGACGTGGGCTGTATATCGATCTTGAGCCTGTCTAAAACAGAGTGCGCCCGTTTTAGCATCTCGCGATCTTTTAATAATCCTTTACTGTGGATTTCTTTACCTAAAAAAATATTTTCAGCGACCGTCAGGTGTGAACACATATTCAATTCTTGATGAATGATTGCCACCCCTAATTCCTGAGCTATTTTAGGAGTAATATTTCCCTTAATATCATTACCAAAAACACGAATGGTTCCTGCATCCCTCGAATAAATACCGGATAAAATCTTCATTAATGTTGATTTACCGGCACCATTTTCTCCCAAGAGAGCCATAACTTGCCCACTTTTGAGATGAAATGAAACATCGTCTAAAGCCTTCACGCCCGGAAAAGATTTAGTAATGTTTTTCATTTCAACTACATATTCATTACTCATTGGCTATTAACTCCTTTAGTCTTTCAGACCCGACGGAAATCTTTCTACGTGAGAGAATGATAACATCTGTCAATGCCCTGCGAAATCATTTCACGCAAGAATTTATTGTAAACACCATTAGAATCAAAAACAGCACCAGAATATTTGATGGATTTCAGTCAGAATACAAAAAACTTGTCAGCATGTAATGCAGGATGTAGTTCTATCGTAACCTATTTACCTGTGGAGTATCCAATAATTGAACAAATCTGTACTCATAATTGACGACAATGAACAATTTGGTTTGAGTCTTGCGCAGATGATAAGAAGTGATGAGCTTCATGTTCATATTTCACGAAACAGCTCCGGCGCTTTTTCGCGTTTAAAGAACGAACAGATTGATGTCATTATCCTCGATATCAGACTGGGAGATGAATCAGGAATTGAACTTTTGATAAAGCTCACCGAGCAGTATCCAGGGATTCCGGTTATCATGCTGACTGGGTTTGCTTCTATTGAATCAGCCGTTCAGTCGATTAAACTGGGCGCGTATGACTATATTCAGAAACCGGTTCAATATGAAAAATTGATGACACTGATAAATAACGCCTTCACCATGGTTTCCCTTAAAAAAGAGAACAGGGAACTACATGACCGGCTGAAGGATCTGAGTCCCCGAATTCAGAGTTGCGATCCTGTTGTTGCAGAACTCAAGCGTACGATAGACAAGCTTACGGAGGCGAACCTCCCGATTCTTCTCTATGGGGAAAATGGAACCGGAAAAGAACTTTTTGCAGATTATATTCATTTTCAAAGCAGCCGTCGGGCTAAGAAAATTCTCAAAATCAACTGTGCAGCTTTTCCAGACAGCCTCCTTGATAATGAGCTGTTCGGCCATGAAAAAGGCGCGTTTACGGGAGCCAGTTCCGTATACAAGGGAGTCTTTGAAAGAGCGGATAAAGGGATCCTTTTTCTGGATGAGATAGGAGATATGCCGCTCGAAGTTCAAGCCAAGGTCTTAAGGGTTTTGCAGAATAAAGAGCTTTTCAGACTGGGAGGTAAAGAGCTTATCCGTGTTGATGTCCGTATCATATCGGCCACAAATAAGATGCTGGAGGATCTTATCAGCAGAGGGCTGTTCAGGAAAGATCTCTACTACAGGCTCAATACAGCAACCATTTCTATTCCGCCTCTGAGAGAACGGGTTCTTGATATCCCTCTTTTAGCAGATTATTTTTTAGAAGAGTATGCCTCGGAAAATGGCACCGTTCTTTCTAGAATAAGCGATGATGTTTTGACCCTTCTGAAAGATTATTCCTGGCCGGGAAACATCAGAGAATTAAAGAATGTTTTAAATTATGCCGCCGCCGTTTCGAAGAACGGACATATTGAAATAAAAGATCTTCCCAGACAGTTCCAAAATAATATGAGGGGATGTTCAGGTGGTGAAAAGGACGGTTCCAGGACAATCAGCTCTGATGGAAACAAAAACGCCCGTGATTATCTCGGGGATTCAGAGCGGAGTATCATCCTTCAGGAACTGAAAAAAACGAATTTCAACAAGAAGAAAGTCGCTGAAATACTCGGTATAAGTAGAACCACCCTCTATAGTAAAATGAGCAAGTATGGAATTAAATGAGCAACTGGACGAGTGTACTCCTGTTCTTGAATTGAAAAATGTTTCTATACAGTATGGTTCTATAAAGGCACTGGAGAATATAAACATTTCAATACATGGTGGGAAAATCCATGCTGTAGTTGGTGAGCATGGTGCGGGTAAATCCACGCTCGCCACGCTGATGGCGAATCTAATAGAGCCAGATTCAGGGCAGATCTTCTTCAATGGAAAACCCTACTCCCACTACTCCTACAAAAAGACCATTGATGCGGGTGTCAGAATGGTCTTTCAGAAGATGCATTTGAATCAGTCTCTGACTGTAGCGGAAAATTTATTCATTGCAAATAAAGCGATATTCCGGTCGAAAGCGGGATTTTTTAGTGCGAAGAAGGTCTATTCTCTGGCAGCATCTTTCCTGAAGGAGAATAACTATCATTTAAATCCCCGGTCTCTTGTTTCTGAGCTGGAACTTTCTGAACGCGCCCTCTTGAGTATTATAAAGAATTTATTTGTTCCGCCCAGTATCCTGATTCTCGATGAAGCGCTCGAAAAGCTGTCATCTCAGGGTCTTGAAGTGATCATACAGACGCTTAAAGCGCTGAGAAACAGAGGATGCGCTATCATATTTATCACTCACAGAATTGATGATCTCTATATGATTGCTGACCGGGTGAGTGTTGTTCGTAAGGGTAAAGTCCTTATTTCTGATGACATTGGGGAGCTTGATAAAATCAGCCTTATAAAAATGGCTTACACCCAGTTTTCCACCATGGAAGAACACAATAATCCGGCGGAAGAGTTTAACAACCTCATGAAATATAATGAGGTCATTCTTAAACAGCTTCCCATAAGTCTCATCGTTTCGAATTTTGAGAACCGGATCCGTATGATCAATGAGAATGCCAGGGATTTGTTCCGTATTAAGGTGGACAGTGATGTCAATGACCTGACGCTCGACCTGCTTTTTCAGGATAATCCCCGCACCCTTGATTTGCTTCTGAAAGCAAGGGGTGAAAGGGAAATGAAAACCCTCTCAGGCATACCGCTGACCCTGAATAAATCCTCCTATATCATAAATATCATCGTGTTTCCTATTTATGAAGGGGCTCTTCTCATCGGCGATATGTTTATTATTGAAAACATTACCGAAAGGGAACTGCTGCGGAATCAGCTTGTTTTATCAGAGAAACTCGCATCTCTCGGCCTGCTTGCTGCGGGAGTGGCCCATGAAATAAATAATCCTCTGGGGGTGATTACCAACTATCTGGAATCATTTAAAATGGGAAAGATTTTACCAGAGGAGAAGGATTCGGTCTATAAGTACCTCTTTGAACAGATCCATTATATCTCACAGGTTATTGGAAACCTTATCTCATTTTCTGATAATCAGAGCCTGACTGCGGAAATCTTGCAGATTAATCAGACGATTGCAGCCATCATTGACTTGATTCGTTTTAACGGGAATGCGAAACATATCCACATACATTTTGTCCACGATTCCAAAACAGAACTAAAGGCCGAGATTAATAGAAATGAGTTTCGGCAGGTTATATTGAATTTGTTTAAAAATGCTTTTGAGGTGATGCCGGACGGGGGAGATATTATCATCACTACTGAACTGATAACAACAGAAGAAGGAGATAAGGTTGCGATCCGTTTTTCCGATACAGGTCCGGGAATTTCTTTTGAAGACCCTTCGGAGGTTTTTCTTCCTTTCAAGACGTCAAAGAACACGGCAAACAATTTCGGACTGGGGCTCTCTCTCTGTTATAATATTCTCACAAGATATAAGGGAGAGATTACTGTGCAGTCTGAGAGGGGAAAGGGATGTACATTCCTGATTCTTCTCCCCCTCGTTTATAATTCCGTTTCAGTACCCTTCACTAAAGCCTCGCGTGAATCAGATGAGGAATAGCAAGGTAGAGAAGTGTTCACAATCTGGACACTTGTGACTGGACAATGTGTCCATGTGTTCAGTCTGTGTTGTGCCCCTGAACAAAAAACGGAAGCATTCCTCACTCCTTTATCCTCAAGAGCTTTGGAGTGCGCGTGGCAACGAGTGTATCCACGAGGCGACGGCGGTTTTATGGAATTTTCCCTCTATCAGGAGCCGCCTCGAGTACTCGTTGTCTCCCTATTACAAGGCGGTGTCGCCTCAAGTACTTGTTGCCACCGCACTCCAAGGCTTCCTATCCGCTTGCCGATAGCAGCAGATTGCTCAAACCACAGGATTATGCGTCCACATTTTCAAATAGTCCGGTTTCATGCATTTTCACGCCGTCCGCAACATATTTGGCACGACAAGTGCACATAGTTCTTTGACCTCATAATGTGTGAGGAATAAACAGGAGAATAAAATGAAGAAGATGTTAACACTTGCTGTCTGTGCATTAATGCTAACCCCGATTGCATTAATGGCAAAAGATGCCAACAAAAAGAACAACGATGACCCACTTGTTGTCGGTCTTATTATGAAGTCCCTGGCCAATGAGTTTTTCATGGCGATGGAAGAAGGTGCCCAGGCTTATGCTGAAAAAGATGGTACGTTCACGCTGAAGACAATGGGTATGAACTCAGAAACAGATTTTGATTCTCAGGTTAATGCGGTAGACAGCCTGATTATTCAGGGTGTGGATCTTATAGTCCTTGCACCAGCTGATTCAGCTGGAATGGTTGCTCCTGTTAAAAGAGCTATTGATGCCGGGGTTACTGTGATCAACTTTGATGTAACCCTCGATAAAGAAGCACTGAGAGCGGCTGGGCTCCCAGAAGAATTTCTCTTTGTCGGACCCGATAATACGGATGGTGCCGAGATGGTGGGGAACTACCTGGGTGAAGCCCTGGGTGAAGGCGGAAAGGTGTTTATTCTCGAAGGCAATCCCGGAGCAGACAACGCTAAACAGAGAAAAAATGGCTTCATGAAAGCAATTAAAACCCATGGTCTGGAACTGCTTGCATCAAATACAGCACATTGGGAAACGGAAGAAGCGAATACGCTTATGAGTAACCTTCTGACAAAACACCCGGATGTTCAGGGTGTAATGTGTGCCAATGACTCCATGGCTCTTGGTGTTGTAAGAGCACTGGAAGCAGCCGGCAGAGAAGATGTTCTGGTTGTCGGATTTGATAATATACCTGCCGTTAAAGAACTTATTCTGAATGATAAAATGCTTGCAACCGTTCACATGGACGGCACGGAAATGGCTGTTCTTGCATTCAATGCAGGATTCGAAATTATTGAAGGAAAAAGAGAGAACCTCGGATGGGTTCAGTCTCCCCTCAAGCTTGCCAATAAAGCGTTTTTTAAATAAGCAGCCTCTTTATTAGTCATACGTTATACGAATCTTAAAAAAGGGGGAAATCAGTTATCGGATTACAAAACGATGTGTTACCCGATTGATTTCCCCCTTTCTCATGAATCAGGAGTTCTGATGGCCGCTAATAAAATTATTGAACTAAAAAATATCTCCCTTGTTTTTCCTGGAGTCAGAGCGCTGGATGGAGTGGATCTGAGCATTGAAGAAGGGGAGATTCATATTCTTCTCGGTGAAAACGGTGCTGGAAAATCATCGCTGGTTAAAACACTCTGCGGTGTTTATACCCAGACCGGGGGAACCATGCTCATGGACGGAAAAGAGTATGCTCCGAGGAATCCTCTTACGGCGATCAATAGCGGGATTCGGGTTGTGTATCAGGAATTCAATCTTCTGCCCTATCTATCGATTGCAGAAAATATTTTCTTTGAAAAACTGCCTAAAAAAGGCTGTTTAGTCGATTTTAAAAAACTTTACTCAGATGCAGCGGCCATAATGGCCAAGGTTGGACTGGATAAGGTTTCTCCCAAGACGCTCGTGGAGATGCTCGGGGTGGCGCAGATGCAGCTTGTCGAGATTGCCAAAGCATTGTCTGGTCACAGTCGCATCCTTATTCTCGATGAACCCACTGCGACGCTTATGCCAGATGAAATTAATACACTCTTCGAACTGCTCATGAAGTTGAAGGCGGAGGGTGTTTCCATCATATATATTTCTCACAGACTGAATGAAATATTCAGAATCGGGGACAGGGTTACCGTCTTAAGAAATGGACAGCTGGTTGCTACAAAGAAAGCGTCTGAACTTGATATTCCGTCTATTGTTAAAATGATGGTCGGACGCAATATGGAATCAGAGTACCCTTTTGACGAAAGTGTGACCCCCTCTTCGCCGCTTCTAGAAGTTAAAAATCTGATTTACCAGGGCAATCCCCATCCTAAGTCATTTACGCTCAGGAAGGGAGAAATTCTTGGCATTGCCGGACTTGTTGGCTCGGGACGAACCGAGACCATGAGAGCTCTTTTTGGCGCCGATACCAAGGCCGCAGGGCAGATTTTTCTCAATGGCGAGGAGCTTCATATTACCAGTCCGAAAAATGCCGTTGAAAAAGGGATCTGCCTCCTTACTGAGGACCGTAAGCAGCAGGGGCTCATCCTGGAAATGAGTTGTGTTGAGAATACAACCATTACAGATCTTAAATCCGTTTCCTTCCGGGGCTTTCTTAACCGCGAAAAGGAAACAGAGGCTACTGAAAAACAAATTAGTGAAATGAATATTAAAACCCCGGGAATTAATCAGAAAACCCTTCATCTATCTGGTGGCAATCAGCAGAAAATACTCATAGGCAAGTGGCTCTACAGAGATTCGGAAGTATTCATCTTTGATGAACCGACCAGAGGAATTGATGTTGGTGCCAAATATGAGATCTACCTTCTTCTGTGGAAACTTGCATCCATGGGACGGGGCATCATCATGGTGTCATCAGATCTTCCTGAACTTCTCGGCGTCTGTCATAGAATCCTGGTCTTTTCCGATGGTAAAATTACAGGAGAACTGGATCGGAAAGAATTTGATCCGGAAAGCATTCTTAAGTTGTCTTATAGTGAATATTTAAATGCCTGAATCTGAAATTGAATTTATAAAAAAAGGAGTTCCCGTAATGACCTCGAAAATTACTGAAAATACCCGGTGGCGGTCACTGATTAATGTTTTTCTCAAAGAAGTTGGTATCGGAGTGGTACTCCTGGTGCTGGTTGTGGCCTTCAGCTTAGCCGCACCCCGCTTTTTTTCGGTGCTTAATGTCTCCAATATCTTTACACAGATCAGCATTAACACTGTGATTGCGGTGGGCATGACCTTTGTCATACTTTTAGGCGGCATCGACCTCTCTGTAGGTTCTGTTCTGGCACTCTGTTCCATTATCGCCGGTAAAGCCCTGACGAATCCTTCGCTTCCTTTTGGCACAGCGATCGTTCTTGCAGTTACGCTAAGTATTGCTTCGGGGATGCTCATTGGGTTCTTTAACGGCTTTATCTCTGAGACATGGAAGATACACTCCTTCATTGTTACTCTGGGCATGTTGAACATTGCCCGCGGATTGGCTCTTCAGATCAGTCATTCACGTACCATTTTTAATTTCCCCCAAATTTTCAAAGATTTTGGAACGACGACATACTTTGAGGTTTTCCCCGCAATTTTTCTAATAGCACTGGCCCTTGTTGTTATTGGAACGATCATTCTGCGGAAAACAGTATTTGGGCGTATGATATTTGCTATAGGCAATAATGAAGAATCGGTACGTCTTTCGGGGCATAATGTGAAGTTCTACAAGGTTATGGCCTATACCATATGTGGCGGAACAGTGGGCATCGCTACGATTATGTATATGCTGCGGATGGGTATCGCCAGTCCCATTCTTGGCGTAGGTTTCGAACTTAATGCGATTGCCGCAGTGGTTATTGGCGGCACAAGTATGAGCGGAGGAAAAGGCTCTCTCATCGGTACATTTCTGGGAGCATCTATCATGGGTGTCCTTAACAATGGGCTTCTCCTCATTGGAATGGGTGACTTTGCCCGCCAGATTGTAACGGGGGCCATTATTATTCTGGCAGTTATTCTCGATACCTACAGAAACAAGCTTTCTGCCAAATTTAATGCCTGATAGTAAAATTGATTTTCAGGGTGCAGTTCGTTTATGCCAAGCAAACGCTCTGAGCGGCACCCAAGCGTTTCAACCGACACCCGTTTTTCAGTTTTGTAAACCGTTTGAAACGTAACTGTTGGGAGCCGGTCTAAATGATGGAAATGTGAACGGGGAAAATCACGTTATCCGATGGAAAAGACACGCGATCCATATCTGATGAAGAAGATGAAGAAGATTCAAATAATCCAGCAGACAGCGACGAAAATAACTGACAAGCCGGACGCTGACAATCGCAATAATAACCTGTCCCTATGTCCCTAAAATGGGAGCGCCGACCGTCTGGTCGGCTCTTCAAAAGTTCCAATCATTGGAACTTTTTTTCGGACGCATTTCAAAAAGTTCCAATCATTGGAACTTTTGTATGGAGCCGCACTGGCGTAAAAATGGCCGGTTCAGCTTGGACTTTTTGTCCACAGATTGCGCAGATTGATACCCGTTTGTCGCGTCAGAAATGTGCCGCCGCCTCGTTCCTCGTTGTCGGCACCTAACAGGGCGGTGCCGCCTCCGATCGTCGTTGTCCCCGCACTCCAGGGCATTTCTCTGCCGATGACACCGCTTTCACTGATTATGTTTCTCCTCAATCTGCGAAATCTGCTTAATCTGTGGATGATCTCCTACATTGCACGACAGAAGCACAAAAGCGACGGAACAACCATGCGTGTCGCAGTTTCCAATCATTGGAACTTTCTAAAAATGTTTATCCCCAATCTACTACCTTCCACCCTATGAAAACGCTATTCCAGACCAGTATCAGTGGGCGAGTGACCAGGCTGCCTAAAAAACGATTTCTTATCAATTAATTTCATGTTGCAACTCGGGCTCGATGACCCGCATCATACCGTCCACATCCAGTGTTCCACCGAGAAACGTATTGATGCGCTCGGATTCGGTCAGAGGATCCTGAAGGCAGGCCTGATAGCGCACAACGAGCGTGGGAATGCGATGAATTGCGAGGAACTGTTTCACCTGGCGCATGCGTGTTTCATAAAGCTGCATTAGGTTTTCATCGGTCTTAGAGGCACCTTTTCGTTGCTGTGCCGCCAGCATTTTTCGCTGGGACGAAACAATATCCTGCATGTTGCGCTCCATTAGCAGTACGCCATACTTCATCGTCGACGAGAGCGGAAGTGCTGGAAGTAGCGGAGCCACAATCTTCACCGCCTGCCCGCCGATGTCCTTGAGCCAGGTCGCATCGCGTCGTAGTGTTTTCACACGTTCATCTTCAAAATAGCCGCGAATATTGGATTCGTCGCGTTCTCGAACACCATCGGTGCAGATAGGCATTCCGCCCGCCTGCAATAGCTGCATCAGCATCGATGTGCCCGAGCGTGGTAATCCAGAGGCAATCACAACGCACTCCGATAAGGGGACTTCGATGGCACTTGGTAGGCGTTCATCATCCAGCACATCGCAACTGGATAGCACCGGACGTCGTTTGGGAGAGAGGTCTATATCGGACGGATCGACCGCTCCTTCCTTGAGCATTTTTAGGCGTTTACGAGCGTTTTCAGCCAGACGGTACCAGGTGTTGGCCGAAGGTAAATCGTTCATGTGTCGACAAATATAGCTAAGTTGGCGATAGGCCTCCACCATGTTCGGGTTCAGATCAGTGGCTGTTTTCAACGAGTCCACCGCACGCAAGAGACGGCCTTCACGCGCCAGAGAAAAACCATGATAAAAATGTGCTATGGGGAGCTGATACATATACCCGATGCACCGTTTTGCTTCCCCGATCGTTTCAAAATAGCGCTTTTGATGGATGTAACACCGACACAGACCCGGACGCGGCTGCACATAGCCCGGATCGAGGGCCACTGCTTGCTGAAAGGCCTCTTCCGCCTGCTCCCATCGACGCAACCGCATACATGCTTCCCCCAGATGCAACAGCGTTCCGGGATGTCCGGGAAGCACTTTATGAATCTCCTTAAACAGATCCAGTGCCTGCTGATACTGCTTCTCGGCCAACAGCTGCACCCCTTCCATACGCAGTATATCCATGTGATTGATCTGCGCACGACTCTTCAAATTGCGCACCGTGGTTTGCTCTTCTTCTGTCAGGTCTTCCGGCTTTTTGTCGGGGTGTTCCTCCACCCATTTTTTTAGTTCGCCGGCGGCTTTTTCGGCATCCTCCTGCGTACGTTCTTTCAGTTGATCCAGAACGGTTCGCGCCTGTTCAATCCTACCCAGATTTTGACAACACCGCACCCATTGAACACCGAACCGATGTTCATACGGCCAGGTCTGATAGATCGCCTCAAGCAGGGGAACCGCTTTGACGAACAACATCGCGTTCATATACGAGCGAGCCAGATTGTAATCAAGCTCCCGGCGTGTTTCATCCATAGCGATTTGCAGATTATCATTCGGCTTGTCAATATAACCCAGGTCTACCAACTGCTGTAAGGTCGCCGCTGCATCGAAACAAGGACAGGCTGTGCGCCGCGACGAAATTGCGAAGCAATTTCAAGCTGGCGATAAGTTGGAGGTGAAAGTCCTCTCGGCAGAATGATTAGCGATCAACT
>RZYD01000348.1 GCA_009930445.1 Bacteroidia bacterium
CGCGGAAAAAATCGGCAGCATCAGAGCTGGCAGGCAAACACAAAGCCATTCAGTTCCGGGGTCCTGACTTTCTCGGAACTGGCGAATGTGGTCGATATAAATGAATTATGGGAACATGGGCTGAAGGCGATTCAAGCCGTCGGGGAGAAATATAAGATTAAAGTGCTCTGGGTGGCCCTTCACACTGATGAGACCACCCCCCATTTTCATTACATGTTTGAAAATCTTGACGCTGCCGGAAGGACGTTTCAGAGTAAACTCGGCCGGGATGGCTGTTCGAAGCTTCAGAGCTTTTATGGTGAAGCTTTAAAGCCTCTGGGCTTCAGAAGGGGCATTAAGAAAAAGCTGTCGGGGGCTGAGCACCAGGACGTTATGGAGAGTCATTTTATCGCCCGGGAAAAGGCAAAAGAAGAAGTAAAACAGCTTGAAGATGATCAGGATATCCTTCAAGAGAAGATAGGGGCCTCTACGTCGATTCTGGAGGGGCTATCGGATAAAAAAGGGGCACTGATAAGGGAGCTTGAAGCTCTAGAAGTAGAACGGAAAAACTTAAGAAGAAGTCGGGATGAAATGCACCGTCAAACAGCGGTCGAAAAAGCCGAGACAACCGCACTACAACAAGAATTGAGGAAACGTCGGGATGAATTAAAAGGACAGCTGGCCGATATAATTAAATCGATCGAGGCGGCAGAGAAGGATAAGTCGCTCAAGGAGGCGTTGGCAATGGAAGTTTTGAAAGAAAATGCTCAGGAGGACGAGGCGTTTCTTCAAGAAAAAATAGACAGATACGGTCTTCAGGACCTCTATTGTTTCTTGAATCGAGTCGCTCATCATGGTCGGCTGTGGGTTCAGGCTCAGGGGAAGACATTCTATACCCATCAGGAGTATTGGGACGAGCCGAAATTAACAACGCCGAATGAGACTATCAGCGCTTGGCGGGATCTTTTTGAACAAAATACATGCAGCGAGACCGATTGGCATCTTCGAATTTTGGGGACGCGGCCTGTATTCGTCCTGGATGATATCGACACCGATGGGCTTGAGAAATTAAGGCGGGATGGGTTGGCGCCATTTGCAACGGTTGAGACCAGCCCCGGCTGCTATCACGCTTATATTGAATTTAAGCTGAAGGACCGGGAAGAGCTGACTCCAATTGAATGGAATGCCTTCAACTCTTATTTGATTCAACAATATGGGGGCGACAAAGGGGCTAATGCAGCCGGACACGCCTTCAGGCTGCCGATAGGCAGCTCACACAAATATGACCCGCCGATTGAACTGAAGCTACAGGTCTTTGAGGACGCTGAACCGGCTGTTGACGCTGATGTCTTGCTGCAGCAAATTTCGCCACAAATATTGGAGAAAGCTGAAAGGAAGCTTAATCGGAGATATGAGATTCAATTCGACGGCTCCGACGCTCCAGACTGGTTTCAGACGAACTGGAAGAAACGCAGGGAGGACCTGATCAGGTCGGGACGGGCTCCAGTAAGGCAGAACGGCACTGTTGACGATTCAGCGGTTGACTTCATTGTCAGCAGAGATATCTTGAGTGCCTATAAGGACAAGCGGTCGGAACGGCTGACGCCAATGCTGAACTTCTGTCACTGCATGCTTTGTTCTGAAGCTGAATTAAGGCAGAAGGCCCGCCCGGAAGATTACGCTATACGAACGATAAATGCAGTTATAGACAGGGTTCAACTACCTATTAAGAAGAAATCAGAATCGGAACTGGAGATATAGGGGGGGATTGTGAATTTATTCACTCCTGACTCTGTTTCCAAGGCAGCCGAGAAGATCTGTTTTAAAGACTTTTTTCACCCGCCCCCGCCCCTTGGGGCGGGCCTGTTTTTTGTGGGAGAGTTTTAAAGGTTTCGGGCTCGAATTTGACCTTCGATTTTGATTTTTGAACGGGGTTTTTAGGGACGAAAAAATGCCCCTTAAAGATAAGAGAGGCAAAACGCCCTCTGAAAATGCCCGCCGGAGCAGTGTCAGACTAGTCTGAAGGGCATTCTGGTGAGTAACAGAACTGCTACTTTGTGTAACAGAACTGATACTCTGCGCATCAGAACTGCTACTTTCAGGCATGATTTTGAGAACGGGGACTTGTTTACCGATATCGGTTTTGGTAATATTCAATATGGATTTATATACTTTGAGTATTAAGAAACGATACTTAAAAAATCAAAAGGTGGATTGATAATCATGGCAAGAAAAAAGAATAATACTTTATACGAAAGCGAAATCCGGAAAATAAAAGAAGATGGGTCGGAGGAGGTATTTTCTCGGCGTGCACTAGTGCGGGTCGAGCAAGAGCCCGACTTTATAAAGATCTATACGAGGATGGTCTGTGTTTTAAAGGACGTTGGGAAGTGTTCTGGCCTGCTCGGGGAGCTTCTTAAACGCATGAATTATGCTTCAGAAGGACAGAAGATCGTGTTGAATCCTGAAGAAGCTAAAGAGATTTATATGAGTGCTGGGATTTCCCGGATGGGGTATTACAGGCAGATCAAGGAACTTATCGATTCAGGCATTATAATGCCCCTCAAAGAGGGTTGTTATACCGGGACCTTTTTTGTAAATCCGAACATCATCGGAAAGGGTGCCTGGAATGATGTGAAGGAGATCCGCGCATGCGTCACAATGAACAAGGATGTTGGACTTCTTGAAGTCGAAGCGTCTCAGGAAAAGACCTTGACTAAAAACACTTGGATCCCTGCGGGGGTAGGACAGACGTTTTTGTGGAATATAAACGAACTGAATAAAATAAATAAAAAGCTTAAGCCGCTTCAGGCTGAAGACGAGGAGGAATAAAACCTCCCCTCTTTTCTTTAGCCCAAAGTCGAGGAACATCCACAGGAAGGGAAAGGCAGCCAGAAAGGAGGCTGCCTTTCGTCTTTCGTGGGAAACTTCAAAGCCGCCTTATATATTCTTTTTTGCAAGGGTATGTAACCTA
>RZYD01000037.1 GCA_009930445.1 Bacteroidia bacterium
ACGGTGGCCCCTTTGGGGCTGTGATTGTAAAAAACGGAAAAATTATTGCATCCGGATGTAATCATGTGACAACAGCGATGGATCCAACCGCACATGCGGAAATCGTGGCCATTAGAAATGCCTGTAAAAAACTCAATGATTTCCAGCTCACCGGATGCGAACTTTATAGCAGTTGCGAACCCTGCCCGATGTGTCTGGGTGCTATTTATTGGGCCCGGCCTGACCGGTTCTATTTCGCCGCATCAAAAAAAGACGCGGCCAACGCAGGGTTTGATGACTCACTGATTTATGAAGAAATCGGATTACCACCATCGGAACGGAGAATTCCGGGAATTCAAAAACCACAGGAAGAAGCCCTTAAAGTTTTCAAAATCTGGAATCAATTAGAGAAAAAAACAGAATATTAATCTAACAACCCTACCTATGAATTATGAATTATCAGGCAAAATCATTGAGATCTATGCGACTCAGGATATTACTGCCAGCTTTAAAAAACGGGAATTTGTTATCGAGCACCGGGAAGAAACCGGGGGACGGGAATTTATAAATTATGTAAAATTTCAGGCGATTCAGGAACGGTGCCAGTTACTTGATAGTTTCAACTTAAACGACCGCGTTAAAGTAAGCTTCAGTTTAAAAGGAAGAAAATGGGAGAAAGCTGGCCAAATTAGTTATTTTACAAATCTTGAAGCCTGGAAAATTGAAGCAGCAGCCGAATCAATCCCATCGATGCCCCCGCCAGATACAACGATCAATGATCTGCCTCCGCTTCCGGAAGATTATAACGACCTGCCCTTCTAGGCATGCGCATCGCTACCATTCTCTGGGACTGGAACGGGACTCTTCTGAACGATACAGAAATTTGCATTCAGGTTATGAATGCCATGCTAAAAAAGCGAAACAAACCCCTTCTTTCACCAAAACACTACCAGGAAGTGTTTACCTTTCCTGTGTCGGAGTATTACCAACGTATCGGGTGGGATTTTCGAGTGGAACCGTTTGAAGAGATTGGCCTTGAATTTATCAAAGGATATACGGAACGACTGCCCGAGGCTGAACTTTTTCCCGAAGCAAAGGAAATACTGAGAGCCATAAACAGTAGCGGTGTTCAACAGCATATACTTTCGGCGATGGAAAAGAATACATTGGTACAATCGGTAGAAAAGCGCGGAATTGCATCCTATTTCGATTGTATTCATGGTATCGACAACCATTACGCCGGAGGAAAAAAGGAACTGGCCGCAAATCTGATGGCCAGGGGTTTTTTCCACGCCGGGGGTACGCTGATTATTGGCGACACACTACACGATGCGGATATTGCCGGTTTTCTGCACACACAATGCCTTCTTGTTGCCAATGGACATCAATCGCACAGCAGGCTCAGCACAAGTAAGTATAAGGTAGTAAGTAATCTTTATGCAATCCGGGATCTAATAGCGTACCTGCCCGGAGAAATCACATTTTCACCGGTTTAGGCTTGGTACCCTGTAAATGTTTCATCGCCTCCGGAAGATTTTTCTTCATGGCCTTAATCCGGTTTTCATCGGAAGGGTGTGTAGAGAGAAATTCAGGCTGATTAGGGCCTCCCTGAGCTGACATTTTCTCCCAGAAGGCGATGGCATGGTTCGGATCGTATCCGGCTTTTGCCATAAGTATCATTCCGATTCGGTCGGCTTCGTATTCATGCTTACGTGAATAGGCCAGTGACCCCAGGGTTGAACCGATACCGTAAGAAGTAAGAAAAATTTGCTGAGTCAGCTCTGGTTTTTCCTGCAGGGCGACAGAAAGGGTCATACCCCCAAGCTCCACCGCCAGTTGCTGGCTCATACGCTCATTGCCATGACGCGCCAGTGCATGAGCGATTTCATGTCCCATAACTACGGCAATTCCTTCATTATTCTCAGTAACAGGCAAAATTCCTGAATAAAAAACAATCTTACCACCGGGCATGCACCAGGCATTTACCGTTTCATCCTGTACTACATTAAATTCCCAGTCGAACTCTTTCAGCCGTTTATCCATTCCATTTTCTTTCAAAAAGGCATCGACGGCTGAAGCAATATCGGTACCTACTTTCTTCACCTGCTGTACCTCTTTTGTATCCGCTCCCATAGGTGGATTTTCAGATAAAAACTGATCGTAGGAGGTTAAACTCATCTCCAGCATCATAGAAGATGGGAGCACATTGATTTGTTTTCGATTCGTAAAAGGAACCGTTGAACAAGAATAAAACACGGTTATTACAACAACTGCCGCAGCATAAACTGATATTTTACGTTTCATTTTCATTATTCTAAAATTTTACAATTACCTGATGTATTAATTCACTTCAACCGAAATTTTTAACCGTGTAAGGGCATCTGCACACTGTTGTACTTCCGTGTCAGAACCTGTTTTAATAACGCATTTGCCTTTATAATGCGCGATTAGAGTGCACTGCTCAGCCTGCTCAAAGGTATGAGAACAAACGCGGATTAAGGAATCGATAATGAAATCAAAAGTATTTACTTCGTCGTTAAATAAAATCAACTGCCGTTCTGTGCCTGATGGATCCAACGATTTGGATGCCAATTCAGGCAACTCCCGCTGATTTATCGCTCCCGCATTTTTTTGCATCATACAACAAAATTAAAACAAAATATTAAGAAGAATGTTAATTGGTTACCTTAGTTTATTAAACAGAAAAGTGAAATACATCGAAAACATTATCGAAGCACTACAGACGGCCTTACCCGGGCCAAAGGCACATCATGAGATGTTGTCGGAACTTCGGGTCAAAGAACTGAGTATTTTCACACATCCTGTTCCGGCGGTAGATGCAGCGGTTCTGATACTTTTATATCAAGAAGATAACCGGTGGTGGTTTCCCTTGATAAAACGGGTCACCGACAATCATGTACACAGTGGACAGATTGCACTTCCCGGAGGAAAATATGAAATACAGGACCGGGATCTGGAAGAAACGGCCATACGGGAAGCCACAGAAGAGATTGGAATCGCCGGGGATCGGGTAACACGAATCGGAAAACTTACCTCGCTATATATTGCTCCAAGCAATTATAATGTCACCCCTTTCATTGGGTTGTATAACGGAAAACCCAACTTCATCCCGGATAAAACAGAAGTCGATTACATCATCCCCGTATCAGTGGACGCCTTTCGGAAAAAAGAAAGCAGAAAGAACAAAACATTTAATGTCAGAGGATTACAGTTTGAAAGTCCTTGTTTTGAAATTAACGGACACACAATTTGGGGAGCCACAGCGATGATTCTTAACGAATTCCTTACACTTTCTGCTCCACATCACCCATAACCCATTGATCGACACATTCATCCCCGACAGAAAAATATTCAATCCCAGGCAATGAATTATTCCTGTCACAGCAGCACGTTCTAAATGTGCGTCAAATTATTATCTTTGTAGTAAAGAAAATGACATGTTAACCCTGCTAAAATCGTGCGAAATCTATGCACCGGATTATCTGGGAATAGGGGATATTCTCCTTGGCGGGACGAAAATTTTAGCCATTGAAAAAGAAATCCATCCGGCAGCAGGAGTGGAAACGGAACTCATCAATTGCAGTGGTTATATGGTTTTCCCCGGCCTGATTGATCCGGTATGTTTTTTTTGCGGAAATGGCGCAGAGGAGGAAGAGCAAAGGCAATACAACGCATCCGATTTTTCTGAAGCAGCCTTCGCAGGCGGTGTTAGCAGTGTAGTTGGTACCCTTGGATGGAATGATATTATGCGGAGTGCAGGTGATTTGTTGCAAAAAACAAAGCAACTGAATTCTTCAGGGCTAAACACAGGGGCCTATACCGGCGGTTTCAGGGGGAATTCATGCATATTTTTGCAACGTATTGCATCCGATCTAGCGTATATTCCGGAAATGACTGCAACCGGCCCCATGGCGATTGCCGATCACCGGGCAGGAATGCCCGAAGAGTCACTGTTTGCCAACCTGCATGCAGAGGCAGAAACGGGGGCTGAATTGGGGCGTAAATCAGCTGTGGTCGTGTACATGCTGGGAGAAGACAAATCCCATTACAATAAAACCCTTGAAAAATTACAAAACATCGTACCAGTGCATCGTCATGCGATGATTTCAGGGGTAAACAGGAATATGGAAGCAATGAAAGCGGGGAAAAAATTCGGGATAAAAGGATTAATCAATATCGTTACGAATACCACTGGTTTTTTCCAGGAAGAGACGATTCACCCAGCAACTGCATTAAAGGAATTTCTTAGAGCCGGCGTTCCAATGAAAAACATTACCCTCTCCTCTTATGCGGGTTTTGAAGCAGTGAAACCAAACCAAACCGACATAAAATATCAGATGCTGCTATTTTTCAAAGCATTCTGCGAAAGCATATCCGATTCCAAAATCCCAACAGAGATTGTCGCAAAAATTTTTTCACGTAATGCAGCCGAAACTTTTAAAATGCAAGGCAAAGGGATTCTGAAACCGGGAATGCATGCCGACGTGTTGGTATTGACCAAAGATTTTCATCCGGCCCACCTGTTTATCAATGGCGAACACCGGCTAATTGACGGAGTGATGGTACCCCGGGCAAACCATCCATCATAACGATAACTGACGGAAGCGAAAGAAACCATGGGACACTATATCAAAAACCTGATTGAAGAAGGAGAGCACCAACAGCTGGATTTTAAATATGAGATTTCGGATTCAAAGAAAATCGCCCGGAGTCTGGCGGCATTTGCCAATACAGATGGCGGGAGATTACTCATTGGCGTTAAGGATAACGGATCTATTGCAGGGGTTAAAAGCGATGAAGAGTTTTACATGGTAGAAACAGCGGCGACATTATATACGAAACCCGAAGTACTTTATTCTACGCGAGAATGGAATGTTGAAGGGCGTCAGGTAGTGGAAGTAATTGTGCATCCCAGAGCGGGAAAACCTCATAAAGCGCCTGATAAAGATGGGAATTTTAAGGTATTTGTACGTGTAAAAGATCAAAATTTGCTCGCAAACACCGTTCTGTTAACCTATTGGAAGCGCAGGGAACAGGAATCACCTGACGGTGTTTTTATCCATTATACCGAAAAAGAAGATCTCTTACTGAAATACCTCGAAAAGAATGGATCAATTACACTTACCCGACTCATAAAGCTCACTTCACTAAACAAACGAAAAGCGGAGATGCTGCTGGTCGACTTTATGCTTTTGAATATTATCGAGATGATAATCACCGAAAATTCGGTTTTTTACCGGATTAAAGATATTTAGCATCGTGGGAATTAATTCCCTGACGTAACAGCATATCAGCAAGTACAAGACACACCATTGCCTCAACAATTGGAACAGTGCGGGATACCACGCATACATCATGGCGTCCTTTCACCGACAGGTCGACCGGAGCGCCATCATTATCAACGGTATGTTGTTTTTTTCGGATAGAAGATACAGGTTTCAATGCTGCACGGAGGTGAATATCCGCGCCGGAGGAGATTCCCCCCAGGATTCCCCCTGCATCATTTTTACCAGGCACTACCCTGCCCTCATTATAAACAAAAGGATCATTCAATTCACTTCCCTTCATTAGGGTCGAACGGAATCCCGCCCCAACTTCCACCCCTTTTATGGCGGGAATACTCATAATGGCGGAAGTAAGGGCACTGTCGAGCTTGTCAAACACCGGTTCGCCCAAACCTGAAGGGCAATTTTTAACCACGCAAGTAATCGTACCGCCAAGCGAATCTCCCTCTTTGGCTACTTTTGTCAATAACGACTCCATGCGTTGGGAAACTTCCTTATCCGGACACCGGAGTGCTGATTGCTCAATCGCCTGCACTGAAAAATCAATTGCATCCTCCGGCATAGTCACTGTACCCAACGAAGAGACAAACCCATACACCAAAACACCATGTTGCTGAAGGAGCATACGGGCAAATGTTCCGGCCGCAACACGGGCCACCGTTTCACGGGCAGAGGCTCTTCCACCACCCCGGTTATCATGAAAGCCAAACTTCTTATCCCAGGTATAATCAGCATGTCCGGGACGATAAATATTTTTAAATGACTGATATTCAATGCTTTTAAAGTTTTCGTTACGAAAAATAAAGGCAATAGGCGTTCCCAGTGTCACGCCATCAAGTACACCGCTAAGAATTTCTATTTCATCTTTTTCATGCCGGGGAGTTTCAAAATCAGGATGCATTGGTTTACGCCGAAGTAATTGCTGGCGTAGTAAAGCATAATCCACCGGAATTCCGGCAGGGAATCCATCAAGCACTCCGCCCATGGCTGCACCATGCGATTCACCAAACGTCATTAATTGTAAATGCCTTCCAAGTAGTGATCCTCCCATAGTTTTGAAATTTTCCCCGAAGGTAGGAAATAAAAGCTAATTAATCTACATTTGCACTAAACCCATAAATTGTAGCGAACATGATTTCGAATATCCAGAACTTGTTTTCCGATCAGGCCAACCGGATGAAAAGATCGGCCATCAGGGAATGTTTAAAACTCACACAACAACCTGATATTATATCCTTTGCAGGAGGGTTACCCTCAAAAACATCTTTTCCGTATGATGACATCAAAAAACTGGCAGTTTCGGTGATCGAGGAAGACGGCCCGGCAGCCTTGCAGTATTCCACTACCGAAGGGGACAACGGATTGCGGGAGCAACTACTCAAGCGCTATCAAAGAGAAGGACTCACCCATATAACAACAGATAATATTGTAATAACGACCGCTTCGCAGCAAAGCCTTGATTTACTGGGGAAAATTTTTATTAACCCGGGAGATAAAATCATCTGCGGTCTGCCCAGTTATCTTGGAGGGATCAGTGCATTTGCTGTGTACGGCCCCGAGTTGGTGGGGATTAAATTTGACGAACACGGAATGCGTGCCGATATCCTGGAAGAAAAACTAAAAGTGTTAAGTGAAGCGGGTGAAAAGCCAAAATTCATCTATGTAATACCTGACTTTCAGAATCCGGCAGGAATCACGATGCCCGAATTTAGAAGAAAAGAAATTATTGATCTGGCACACAAATACGAGGTATTAATTGTTGAAGACAGTCCGTACCGGGAAGTCAGGTTCGAAGGTCAGGCGCCGGCCATGATGCACGCCCTGGATAAAACAGGACAGGTAATCACACTGGGAACCTTTTCAAAAATCTTCTGCCCCGGATTTCGCATAGGATGGATTGTAGCAGATCAGTCCATCCTTGAAAAATTTGTTCAGGCCAAACAAACAGCCGATTTATGCACCTCTTCCTACTTGCAAAAAATTGCCGCTAAATACCTCGAAACGGGCCTGTTTGAAAAAAATCTTACAGGGATAATTCAGGAATATAAGCAGAAGAAGAACCATATGATCAAAAACTTTGAAACTTATATGCCGGAAGGCGTAAGATGGACTAATCCGGAAGGTGGTCTTTTCCTCTTTCTGTATCTCCCGGAACACCTCGATGCAGGAAAAATATTCTTTAATGCCATCGAAAAAAAAGTAGCCTTTGTTCAGGGCGATGTATTTCACTGCGATGGGTCGGGTAAAAACACACTGCGTATCAATTTCTCTTTTGTAGATAAAGAGACCAATACGGAAGGGGTAAAACGTCTGGCCGAAGCGATAAAAGAATCCCTTTAAACCTTTGCTTCCTGAAAAACCGGTAAAACCAAACTTTTACCGGTTTTTTTGAAAAGAATTACAAAAAAAAATGCGAAACATTTTTTTCCGCGGTACGTTAACATGAAGGTCATTCAAACGAATGACCAACCTTAGTTGGGTGCATTAATATAAATTGATTGAAGCGATGACTACCTGTCTTGTCCTTTGTATTATTCTGACTACACTGCTTATCCCCGTAGTGGTTTATGCTTCGGTGCTAAAAAGGGCTGTTACCGGCCTAAAAAAAAAGCAAAGCAGCCTGGAAGACAAACACCAGGAAGCAAAACGGGTGATTGACGAATTCAATAAAAAGGAAAAATCCATGGATCAATTCTTCGCTATTGTAACCCACGACCTTCGTGGGCCGGTAGGGAATACCGGATCCATTCTTCAAACCCTGATTGAAAACCCGGATATTTATGATTCAGATACACAACACGAAATTCTATCGGCACTAAAAGATTCAGCAAAACAGTCCTTAGAGCTGCTTGATACCCTAAGTCAATGGTCGCGAATTCAAAGAAAAAAAGTTCAAATTAACCTGGAGCCATTTTCTGTCCAGGATGCCATAGATATCGTGCTAGAGAGAATTAAAGAACGAGCCCTTGCAAAAAATATCTCCATAGAAATCAACCGGAAAAAACCAGAGATACCATTGAACTCCGATATATCCCTCATCACAATTATGCTGCAACATCTTATGGTCAATGCAATAAAATATTCGTATCCCGGGTCGAAAATCATACTAACAGTGGACGAAACCGAAAAGGGAGTACAATTTTCCATCGAAGATGACGGTATTGGTATTGAAAAGGAAAATTTTTCCCGCATTCTGGATACCACTGATTACTATTACACGTATGGCACTGCCGATGAGAAAGGGCCGGGTTTGGGCATTACAATCGTGCAGGAATATTGTAAACTTATTAATGGAAAACTCTGGTTTGAGAGTAAAAAAGGAGAAGGGTCAACCTTTTTCCTTCAGCTTGAAAACTCCGCAGTAAAAAATCAATAACAGCCAAATGCTAAGCATGAGCAAAACAGTTATTCTTTCCCTCGTTATCCTTTGGCTTCACCTCTTTCCACAACTTGCCAGCGCGCAGAAGCCAGAATATAAAATAACGATTCATCTGGAAGGCATCAACGATACGGTATGCTACCTGGCCTTCTATATGGGAGATAAAATTTATGTAAAAGACACCGCAAACGTATACAATGGGGCTATGGTGTTTTATAGCGATACCAGTGTACTTAAACCCGGAATGTATATAGTTGCAGGTCAGGCAAGTAATAAATATATGGAATTTCTGGTCAACAAAAATAGTCGCTTCGCCCTCTTCACAAAAAAAGAGGATATTGCCGGGGCCATGAAGGTAAAAAATTCGCCGGAGAACCAGAAATTTTATGCCTATATTGCATACCTGCAGAAACAGCAGGAAATTTTAACCCCATTCCGAAAAATCCTTGAATCGGGTGCAGCAGACAGTGACTCAGTGGCCCGGGCAAAAGAACAAATAAAAATTATTAATCAACAGGTTGAAGCCCACCGCAAAACACTACTCAATGAAAACGAAGGAACTCTTTTTGCCGCAGTAATAAAGGCCACACAGCCTCCTGAAATCCCGGAAATTCCTCCTCTTCCTGACGGAAAACCTGATTCGATTGGAAAATGGAATGCCTACCGTCAACATTACTGGGACAACTTTGATCTGGCAGACGAGCGGCTGCTCCGAACCCTGGAGTTTCATAAAAAAATCGAACACTGGTTTAATCACCTGGTATACCAACATCCGGATTCCATAGCTGCAGCAATCGATGTGGTAATTGAAAAAGCAAAGCCTGCGGAAGAAACCTACAAATATTTGATCTGGTATTTAACCCTCAAATATGAACGCTCAACTATTATGGGGTATGATGCAGTGTTTGTTCACATGGCTAAAACCTATTACAAAAGCGGAACAGACACCTGGAGCAACCCCACCGTAGTGAAGAACATCATTGATCGCGCAGCCATACTTGAGCCTTTGTTAATAGGAAAAAAAGCACCTGAACTTCTTTTATGGGATACCGCAATGCAAATCAAATCCTTATATAACACGAAGGCACGATACACGATTGTCTATTTCTGGGATTCCGATTGTGGACATTGCAAAAAAGAAATTCCCCTTCTGAAAGCATTCTATTCCAAATATAAAGAACAATACAACCTGGAAGTTTTTGGCGTTTATGCCGACACTTCCTTCACGGCCATGAAAAAATATATCCGAAACAACGCGCTGAACTGGATAAATGTAAACGGATACTACAGTGCCTCTGGCGATTTCCACGATCTTTACGACATTTATTCCACACCCGTGATGTATTTGTTGGATGAAGAAAAAACAATACTTGCCAAACGAGTGTTGACCCACGACATACAAATGCTAATAGAACGGCGGGAAGCAAAACAAGCCGGCGAAGAAAATAAAGACACACTATGAAACAACTAACGAAGAAGGATATAGAAGTCATAAAAGCTTACGGGCTGAAACCTGAAACCGTTGAAAAACAGTTACAACAGTTTATAACCGGATTTCCGTTCTGTACCCTTCAGGCACCGGCAACTCCGGGAAATGGGATAATGCAATTCACTGCGGAAATGCTGGAAAAGCGGGTTGAAAACTATGCGACCCTTACGGCCAATGAGAAGATAATTAAATTTGTTCCTGCTTCCGGAGCGGCAACCCGGATGTTTAAGAAACTCTTTGAATTTATCGAAACCTTTTCGGGAAAGCCGGAAGACTTTGAAGCCTTTTTATCGGATCAAAGCAGCCACTCCATGTACTACTTATTTGATCATTTAGACCAATTCAGCTTTTATGATGCCTTAGCAGACGTACTTGAAGAAAACGGGCTGGAACTTAGTGAACTAATTGCAGCGAAGGATTACGTAACAATCGGGCGCTACATTTTGGAAACACCGGGCCTAGGGTATGGAAATCTGCCAAAAGGATTACTTCTTTTCCACACCTATGCGGAAGAAAAACGAACAGCATTTGAGGAGCATATTGTGGAAGCCTTTCAATATTGCAGAACAAAACACGGAGTTAAGGTTCATTTTACGGTTTCGCCGGAGCATTTGGAATGGTTTGGTGATCTGGCGAAAAAACTGGGAAAAAAATATTTCCGCATGACAGGTATTTCGCCTGAAATCTCCTTTTCAATACAAAAACCTTCTACCGATACTCTTGCCGTAAACCCAGACAATACCCCTTTTCGTGATAAAAACGGGGAACTTGTTTTCCGACCTGCAGGCCATGGTGCTTTGATCGACAATCTCCAGGAATTGAATGGCACGCTGATCTTTATCAAAAACATCGACAATGTCGTTCCCGACCGACTGAAGGATGAAACCTATCGTTATAAAAAAGCATGCGGAGCATTATTGCTACAAACCCGCAACCGCGTATTTAAATACCTGGATCAACTCGATGAGGCAGCCGTATCGGATGAAGCACTCGAAGAGATGCGTCAATTCGCAAATAATGAGTTATATATTACTGACAATGAAAATTTTATCCAAATGGATCGAATAGAGAAGATCGACTATCTCTATACACTTTTCAACCGGCCACTACGGGTATGCGGAATGGTAAAAAATGAAGGAGAACCCGGAGGCGGTCCGTTTTGGGTTAAAGACAGCAGCAACCGCATTGCATTACAAATTGTGGAAAGCGCACAGATAAACATAAAGGACCCAAAACAAAAAGCTATTTTTGAATCCGCTACACATTTTAATCCGGTTGATTTAGTATGCAGCACTATTGATTTTAAAGGGAATCCTTTTAATTTAACACAGTTTATCGACGAAGATACCGGTTTCATTTCAGCGAAGTCGAAAGACGGAAAACCGCTGCGGGCACTGGAGCTTCCGGGGTTATGGAATGGCGCCATGGCCGACTGGATCACACTATTTGTAGAAGTACCTTTGATCACTTTTAATCCCGTGAAGGAGATGAACGATCTTCTCAGGGAACAACATCAATCGGTTTTGTAGCCAGCGGCAAACGAACAAAAAAAAGGGGCAGGGAAAGTTATTAACAATAAGAGATACAATAACTTTCAGCAGGGTTCCTGAATTTTTTTTCCAAGCCCCTTGTTTAGAACAAAAATAATAACGTATATTTGCACTCCTTTTTTGGAGGAAGAAACGAAAATCCTGAAAGAGATGAGCAAGAACGAAAATTTACAGTACGTAGAGAATTTGACTGAAATGAAGGAGTTCCCGGAATTCAATGCCGGTGATACCATAACCGTGAATTACAGGATTGTTGAAGGCGGCAAAGAACGTTTACAGAAATTCCAGGGCGTAGTACTGCAGCGCCGCGGCAGCGGAAATACAGAAACTTTTACCGTACGGAAGATATCCGGAAATACAGGGGTGGAGAGAATATTTCCTGTCGCCAGTCCGTTTATTGATAGTATTATTGTTAATAAATACGGAAAAGTACGTCGTGCACGGATTTTCTATCTGCGCGGACTGAAAGGCAAAAAAGCACGTATTCAAGAACGTAGAAAATAATAGCCCTGTCTATCAAGACACTAAAAGCCTCTGTCCACTTATTTCAGGATTGAGGCTTTTTTCTATGCCAGCCATTTTCTCTGTTTTTTATTCTGACTATTTTCGTAGTTTTGTAAAAAACAGAGCAAACATGAAACTTTCTACACTTCTATTGGTACTTTTCCTTGTACCCTTTATCACTTATTCACAACTCCCCTCCTCCTTCGACTTGCGGGACTATAATGGTGAAAATTTTGTTACCTCCGTAAAAAGTCAGCTGGAAGGAACTTGCTGGACGCATGGCACAATGGCTGCAATTGAAGGCAATCTGCTCATGACCGGAGTATGGACTGGAGCCGGGGAAACAGGCGAGCCCAACCTGGCCGAATATCACCTTGATTGGTGGAATGGCTTCAATCAACACAACAACGACGACATCACTCCACCCACCGGGGCCGGGCTGGAGGTTCACATGGGTGGAGATTACCGGGTTGCAACAGCCTATCTCTCCCGCGGGGAAGGGGCAGTCAGAGATATCGACGGACAATCGTTTGATAATCCTCCGCTGCGCTTCAGCGACAATTACCACTTTTACTACCCGCGAACCGTCGAATGGTTTACTCTAGGGGAAGGGCTACTCCATATGGATGAAATCAAAACGCAAATTATGAATCATGGAGTGATAGCCACTTGTATGTGCTATTCCAACGCCTTTATCAACAGTAACTATACCCATTATCAACCCCCGTCAAACAGCACCGACCCGAATCATTCAGTGGCCATTGTAGGTTGGGACGACAATAAACAAACACAAGCACCGCTGCCCGGAGCCTGGATTTGCAAAAATTCATGGGGCAGCAACTGGGGGCTGAACGGTTACTTCTGGATTTCATACTACGACAAACACGCCTGCCGCCACCCGGAAATGGGAGCCATTGTATTTAAGGAAGTGGAACCCATGCAATACGAAAAAGTATTTTATCACGACTACCACGGATGGCGTGATCAAATGGATGATGTTACCCATGCAGCGAACCGCTTCGCGCTGGATGACGATTACATCCTCGAAGCCGTTAGTTTTTTCTGCAATGCAGCCGATGTGGCATATTCGGTAACCATCTATGAAACGATGACTACCAACGGGCCGGAGAACGAATTGTTCAGCTTTTCAGGAACCCTGGATAACATCGGCTTTCATACCCTAAGCTTGCCGTCACCGCTCGACCTGACAGGAAAAAATGAATTTTCGATTGTACTGGAACTTGATGCCGGAGGCATGCCCTACGACCGGACATCCGATATTCCTGTTTTACTGGGATCGAGTCAGCGTACCATTGTGGAGTCAACTGCAGCACCGGAGCAAAGCTATTTTTTCAATCCTTCAACAGAAGTGTGGGAAGACTTTTTTAATTATAACGATCCTTCAGGATTTACTAACACAGGAAATTTCTGTATTAAGGGCTTGGCAAGCCGGTCGACTGTAGGCATAAGTAACGCGGGCAAAAACAACATAACATCGATTGCGATTGCACCTAACCCAGCGCGGAAGGTTACACAAATTACCCTGCTAAACGAGGTAGCCCAAACGGCAGAGATACGACTCTGCGACCTGAATGGCC
>RZYD01000349.1 GCA_009930445.1 Bacteroidia bacterium
TAAATCCTTTTGAGTGGCTAAAGAAAGTGCTGGAGATCATCCCTGACCACAAAGCAAACCGTTTACACGAACTCCTTCCACAAAACCTGGAACTGTAATCCCCAAAACCATTAATAATATTTTACACACAACAACCTACACGGGGTTGGTAGGGTGGATCCTAAGTAAGAGATAAAATTCATTTAGCTTTTATAACACTACATGAGGCCGTCAATAGTATAATATTGACAGCCTCATAAAAATATCACAAATATTAATCTATTGCAATCCCTTCCGCTTCATCATCGCATCAGCAGTTGGATCCTGACCGCGGAACTGCTTGTACAGCTTCATGGCATCATCAGAACCACCCTGTGAAAGTACATTGTCACGGAAAGCTTTTGCTGTGGCCTGATCGAACAAACCATTCTCTTTGAACGCTTCAAAAGCATCAGCATCCAGCACCTCAGCCCAGGTGTAACTGTAATATCCGGCAGAATATCCACCGCTGAAAATATGTGCAAAATAGGTCGGACGATACCTGACAATAATCTCAGGCATCATATTTATACGTTGCATTACCTGCTCTTCAAAGGTGTTTGCATCCAGATCGGTCTTCTCCTTTAATGTGTGGAAATCCATATCCAGTAAAGCAGCAGACATAAACTCAACAACGGCAAAACCCTGATTAAAGGTACCGCTTTTCTTCATCTTCTCAACGAGCTCAGCTGGTATTGTCTCACCGGTTTCGTAATGGAAGGCATACATATCCAGCACTTCAGGCTCTGTAGCCCAGTTTTCCAAAATCTGTGAGGGGAGCTCCACAAAATCGCGCGGAACAGCTGTACCGCTAACACCATGATAGGTACACTCACTTAAAAGTCCGTGCAGCGCATGACCAAATTCATGGAATAATGTTAAGGTCTCATCGAGGCTGAGCAGTGCCGGAGCATCACCTGTTGGCTTGGTGAAGTTAGTAACCACCTGTATCACAGGTAACACGTTCTCCCCTTCCGGAGTTTTCATCTGCTTGCGGAAACTGGTCATCCATGCACCACCACGCTTGCTGTCGCGGGGAAAGAAGTCCATATACAAAATACCTATCAGCGAACCATCCGACTCCTGTACTTCAAAAACCTTTACCTCTTCATGATATACCGGCAGGTCATGACGCTCCACATATTTTAGTCCCCAAAGTTTGTTGGTCACACCAAACACACCTTTATATAAAACATTCTCGAGCGAAAAATAGGGTTTCAAAGCCTCATCGTTAAAAGCATATTTCTGCGCCTTCACCTTTTCAGCGTAATGCCACCAGTCCCAGGCTTCCAGTTTGAAACCGTCACCATCATTGTCAATCATCTTCTGCATATCGCGCATCTCTTTCTCAGCCACAGGAAGCGCCTTACTCATAATGTCGTCAAGAAGATCATAAACCTGCTGTGGATTCTCGGCCATACGGTCGGAGAGCTTATAATCAGCCCAGGTCTCATAACCCAGCATATTTGCCTTTTCAACACGAAGATTTACCATTTCCATGGCAATTTTCTTGTTGTCGTATTCATTATCCTTATCACCGCGCTGTGCATAGGCCAGGAGCAGCTCTTTCCTGAGCTCCCTGTTTTCGGAATACTGTAAAAACGGAATCCAGGATGGCTTTTGAAGGGTAAAGACCCAGCTGTTTTCCAGCTCACGGGAAGCAGCTTCTGCCGCAGCACCATCAATAACCCATTGGGGTAGTCCTGCAAGGTCAGCTTTGTCTGTAATAACCAATGTATAGTTGTTGGTTTCATTCAGGAGGTTCTCGCCAAATTCGAGAGACAGCAGTGAAAGATGCTCATTGATTTCCCGGAAACGGTCCTTTTTATCTGCAGGCAGATTAGCTCCACCATTTACAAAGCGCTTGTAAATTTTATCGAGAAGCATTTTCTGCTCAGTGTTCAGTGCCGCATTTTCACGATTCTGGTAAACCGCATTCACACGTTCAAAAAGCGCTTCATTCAGGTAAATATCATCACTGTGTTTGGAAAGTTTGGGTGTAATTTCCCTTGCAATAGCCTGTAACTCTTCGTTAGTGTTGCACTCAGTCATATTAAAAAATACATCACTTACACGATTCAGGATATCTCCACTGTAATCCATTGCGGCAATAGTATTGTCAAAGGTCGGAGCCTCAGAGTTTTTAACTATCGCATCAATCTGCTCATTCTGTTGCTGCATACCCTTTTCAAAGGCAGGCATATAATCGGCAGTTTGAATTTTATCAAATGCCGGAACTCCGTATGGGGTATCAAAAGGTTGAAAAAACGGATTTGTCATAGTCTCTTTCTTTTGTACGCACCCGGCAAGCAATATCATTGCAAGGGCGAAAAAACTGATTTTCTTCATATTAATGCTTTGTGAATTTCTTCTGCAAATGTAGTAAAACAGAAGTTATGAACAGTAAAACACGAAATTAACATTCATTAAGACTCATTAACAATTATCATTGTATCATTATGTAAACAATTGTTTTACAGCAACATATTGCCAAACAAAAGTGTTATTATGAAGCGGATTTTCATGATTCTGAGCAAAAATTTGTGGAAAAAATCACTTTTAACATTTTCGATTGTAACAAAATAAAAGTAGCACCGTCATTGTACTGTTGCACAGAGAGAATGGAAGTGAGCATTTCGGCTCACATGTTCGAAGTTAAAAATCTGATTTATAAATTATTGCAAAAATTGGATATCATCCAAAAGGAAGAATTATATGTAAATTTGAAATATTGTTAACAATTATTTTTATAAAAATTTAGTTTTAGTTAGATAAATAAATACGGAGGATTAAAAATGAAAAAAATAGCTTTAGTAATCAGCTTCATGCTCATCGGATTCACGATGATGGCGATCACACCCAACAAACCTTATGTAATTTCAAACGGTGAAGTCTTTTTCTGCGATAAACTTGTAGA
>RZYD01000350.1 GCA_009930445.1 Bacteroidia bacterium
ATTTCTATTCTCCCCTTTTAGCGGGAAAATCCATTCAAATTTAACGAATAGTTTTTTAAGAAGCAAAAATCAAATCATTTAATCTGCTGGATTTTTCGGGTTTTTTCGGTTTTGCCTTGATTCCATCGCTCAGGGTTCAGCACTTCTATTAATGTAAAACCTGTTTCATGGCCCAATGTTCCATTTCCAAATATTTTGTCCGGGGTTGTTTTGCATTCCTGCCATTAAAGGGTGACCCATAGTCCTGAGTTCCCTTTTGAATGACCCACCGGCAATAAAGCGGCTTCAATATTTATTAGGGTGAAGGAGGAATTTTAGTCAAAGGCTACTATTTATGTCGTGCATTTTGTAGTTTTGGAGATCATTAGAAGTTCAAACTAATATTTTATAATTTTTTATCGCCTAATCAACTTAATATGACTGCAAATATATTTGTTTCCCTGCTCCAGTATGTGTGGGAAGTTGTACAGATGACGTTTTCTTTTTTGGTAGTTAGCCTGGGGCCGCTGCTGGTTTTGGCGACGGTTATGAATTTTCTTGCGGGCCGGGTCGAGCGTAGCAGCTACAGGCTGATGGGTCCCAAAGTATATCTTCGTTTATTTGGGGGGCTGGGCACTGCTGCCCATGAACTGGGCCATGCTTTTTTTTGTAAGGTATTTGGCCATCGTATTACGGAGATGAAACTATTTAGCCCCGATCCTGCAAGCGGAACGCTGGGTTATGTCAATCATTCGTATAATCCAAAAAGTAAGTATCAACAGATTGGTAATTTTTTTATTGGTATCGGGCCGGTTATCACGGGAAGTTTATTAATTTATATTCTTGCGGCCATTCTTATCGGAGTGCAACCCCCTTCATCCTATCTTCCCGATAGTATTACTGCATCGGGAAATGGAATCATACAGATTCTGGCTGATGCGTTAAAAACCAGCGGGTACGCTGCAATTGGTGCATTCCGTGATATTTTTTCCGGAGAAAACTGGTCGTCGGTGTGGTTTTACGTTTTTCTTTATCTGGTATTTGCCATTGGAAGCAGCGTTACCCTGAGCCCGGCAGATATGAAGGGCGCCAGGAAAGGTTTTTTATATCTGGTGGTTTTTTTGTTGGTTTTTAATGCGCTCACCCTCTGGATGGGTCGTTTTATGAATGAGGTGAGTATATTTTTTGCCAGAATTACCGGGTTTATGAATGCGTATATTTTATTGGCTGCATTTTTGAACCTGATTTTTTGGGGGTTGATGGCCGGATTGTCGAAAGTGCTGCGCCGCCCATAAATTATCAAAATTTTTAGTTGTCTTTTTTTCTTGCGTAATAAACCATTGCTGCAGTAATTATTACGATCCAAAATGCTCCATTGAGAAGTATTATGGTGGTTATCACTGCAGGATAAGTAAGTGATATACCAGTATGCGGAGAAATAAGTGACGGGAAAACAGCAATAATCGCAGCCATAGCACCCCCAACGACGCCTGTTAACAGCAAAAGCAAGTATTCTGATGCAACGATTTTTGCTGTTTTCTTTTTCGAAAATCCGAGTGCCGAAAATAGTGCGATCTCATTGTGGCGTTCCAGCAGGGTATGCCCCAGAACAACGCCCAGCCCAATGGTGCCCAGCAGCATCCCCAGTGCGCCTAAAACCATAAATATCGATAAATAAGTGTTTTCCACTGATTTGAATCTGGCGAGTCGCTCGCTGCTTCTTTCCAGAAATAGCCCGTGGCCTTTAAATGCCTGCTGCAATTGTTGTGTCAGGGTGTCGGCTTCTGAAGTGTTTCCGGAAACCAGAAAGAGTTCAGTTCCTCCGGAATAGGGGTACATACTGAGAAAGTTTTGCTCGCTGATGAGGATATTGCCCTGGAAGATGGAAGAAGCTAATCCGGCGATTAACTTGAGCTGTAGGGTATCGCCAAACGCATCGGTGTAGGTTAGTTTGTCCCCTGTTTTTTTTTCCAGGCCCCATTGTATAACGGTTTGATCGGCAATTGCCGGAATGACATTACCGTTGCGGCTGTTTAAGGCCCTCCATGGATCAGTCGTGTCGGGAATGTCCGATTGGGTAAGAAAACTGAAATGGCCTTCAAGAAGAGCCGGATGCGTGGCAATAATCTGAGGGTTGGTTATTTTATTCAGGTTTAGGCAGCTGGCATCGTCGCCCGGTTGTTTGCGGAATTGGATGAATTGAATACCCTGGGGAAGATTGAATTTCTCTGCAGCCTCAGCAGTGTTTAACGATTCCAGTATGGGTTGTGTGGTTTCGCCATAAAAAAGAAAGCCGCCCGTGCCGCCGGAAGATGAATCTGCTTTTGTAAATAAATCTTTGCGGTTTGCACCGGTTGATAGTACAATAAATGTTCCGATAGATAGTAGCAGTATTACGACCAGACTTCGTGTCCTGTTTCGAGAAATGTTGCTGATTACTAAATGGAAAGAATTAAAGCGGGAGACGTTATACCGTGTTGTTTTTTGTAATCCATAGCTTACTCCTGTACCGAGTGCAATCAACAGCGACCCTCCGGCAAGAAAAAATAACGTCGGGTTGTGTGCGGTGCTGAAAAAAAACTGATGAACCATCAGCAAAACCGCGGTTACAAAGAAGGTAACTCCGAGGCAGGGGATAGCTTTTGATAATCCGTTGGTTGAATCGGTTGTAATATGCTGCAGTCGGTTGGCCTGATGGCGTAATTTTCTGTAGACAAGAATTGTTAGTGTCAGAAATGCCATGCCTCCACTGGCCAGCGCACCCTGAATAAGAGCCTTTGCGGTAAGTATTGGAATGAGCACATCGGTGCGAACAATATCACCCCATAATGTGTTTAATGCTTTGAAAACCATTATATTATAACCATACGATAAAGCTAACCCCAAGAGTATTCCCAACACAATACCGGGGATTTGTTCTCCTGTTGATAGCGTAACGATTT